>CAZIGN010000283.1:0-1514 GCA_964538805.1 uncultured Lachnospiraceae bacterium | reverse complement strand
TGCAAAATGTCAGTCATTTAACAAAATCAAAAGTCAATCGTCAGCCAACCTTAATTTATTCCAAATGTTTCTTTTAGAGATACCCATTTGTCTACAATACAAACTACTATACTCTCTTTGTACTTTGGCGGTACTGGTATCAAAGGAAACATGTGCTTTTTAATAACATCTTTTTCTATATCATTCAACTCAAAATCAAGCAAAGCATTTTTCAGGGCAAAATAAGGATGTCTAAATCCATGCAATCTATGTCCCTCTCCTTTTTTATGCCAGTCATACAAAAAGTAATCATGTAAAAGTGCACCTCTTACTAGACTTTTATAATCGAGCTTGAGATTTAGTTTTTTAGACAAAAGATAGCTAGTTTTTGCCACATTTAAACTATGTAAAAAAACTGACGTATTTCCATGTTGTATATGAACTTTTGAATTTTCTAATCTTGAGTTTTTGACTACATGCTTAACATAGGTTTTAAATTCTTGATTCGTCATTATTTACATCCTCCTGCCCTTTTTCTAGTGTTCTAAATCGCGTCCATTCTCTTTTTGAATTAATCTAAAAAATGTTTTTTAAGTGCTTCCATTTCATTTTCATCTATACACAAAATGGAACCATGTCTTTTTTTACTTTCTCCCATATCGTATTCACTATCATCTAATACTCTATATTCGTCTTTTTCTAAATTAGTAGTTATAATAGGAAGGTAACCTTCGTCTGTTGCAAATCTATCTAATAGAATACACCATTTTTCTTGATCATGGAATTTAAAAACAATTGGTCCTTCAACTCCCTTTATGTCATTTACAACAGGTATGTTAATATCCGAAAAATCATAACCATCAACTACAGTTCCTTTGTCAATTCTTATGTTTTTTGTTGTTTCATCTTTTGAAAGTCTATAATATATTCCTTTTTCTTCTATAATAGTGGTATCTATTACATGATTTTCTCTTTCTATATAGAGTTTTGCTTCCGAAAATTCAGAGAAATCTTTTGTGGTAACATAATATATTCTTTGTTTTGCCTCATCTTCACCATCAAATTTTATCATAGATGCAAAAAATATCATATATTCATCTTTTTCTTTATTATATATAGCCTCAGGCGCCCACACACAGCCTGCTTTATCAACACCTACTAATACCTTTTTAAAAGGTTTCCAGTCTATTAAGTTTTCTGATTCTGAAACCATTAGGTATCTACTTCCTTCATATTGTGCAACACCCCAACCTTTACCGTTTGCTATTCGTAAATCTGTTGCTATTATATAATATTTATTATCAATTCTGCTTTTTAATATAAATGGATCTCTAACTCCTTTTTCACCTAAGTCAGAAGATAAAATCGGCTTATTATTGTTAAGATCAAAATAATGAAGCCCATCTTCACTTAATGAAAAATATACTTGTTCTCCGTTTTCATGTTCTCCTGTAAAATGCACTAGTAAATATCCTTTTTTTCTCATATTTTATCCTTTCATAAATGTATTCAGTATAAACTATTTAATGATAATT
>CAZIGN010000282.1:0-1516 GCA_964538805.1 uncultured Lachnospiraceae bacterium | reverse complement strand
AAGGAGATTATCATGGGAAAACCAACAGGATTTATGGAATATCAAAGAAAAACGTCGGTTTCAATACCGCCTTTAGAAAGAATAGATAATTATAATGAGTTTCACATACCTTTAGAAAAAGAAGAGCAAAGAATTCAAGGTGCTAGATGTATGGATTGTGGCGTGCCATTTTGTCAATCTGGAATTACCTTAATGGGTATGACATCAGGATGCCCACTTAACAATTTAGTGCCAGAGTGGAATGATTTAGTATACACTGACAATTTAGAACAAGCATATTTAAGACTTAAGAAAACCAACAATTTTCCAGAATTTACTGCAAGAGCATGTCCTGCTCCTTGTGAAGCTTCTTGTACTTGTGCCTTAAATGGTGATGCGGTAGCTATAAAGGAAAATGAATTTGCTATTATTGAAAATGCATTTATAGAAGGTTTTGAAAAGGCAAATCCTCCAAAGGCAAGAACTGGTAAAACTGTTGCAGTAATTGGATCTGGACCTTCGGGACTTGCGGTAGCAGATGAATTAAATAAAAGAGGCCATATGGTAACTGTATATGAAAGATCAGATAGACTTGGCGGACTTTTAATGTACGGAATCCCTAATATGAAGCTTGAGAAAAATATTATTGACAGAAGAATTGATATAATGAAAGAAGAAGGCATTGAATTTGTAGTTAATGCTGATATTGGTAAAGATTATTCTGCAAAAGAAATAATGAATATGTATGATAGTGTGGTTCTAGCATGTGGAGCTTCGCAACCAAGAGATCTTAATGTAAAAGGTAGAGATGCCCAAGGTGTATATTTTGCAGTAGACTTTTTAACAAAGACTACAAAAAGCCTTTTAGATTCTAATCTTGATGATGGATTATATATCAATGCTAATAATAAAAATGTAATTGTTATAGGTGGTGGAGACACAGGAAATGACTGTGTTGGTACAAGTGTTAGACATGGTGCAAAATCTATAAGACAATTAGAAATGATGGATGAAAATCCAGAAAAAAGAGCAGATAATAATCCTTGGCCACAGTGGCCAAAAGTTTTGAAAACAGATTATGGCCAAGAAGAAGCAATAAGTGTATTTGGTAAGGATCCAAGAGAATATTTAACAACTATTAAAGAGTTTGTTAAAGATAGTGAAGGAAAGCTTAAAGCAGCGATACTAGTTAAATTAGAATGGAAGAAAGATGAAAAAACAGGAAGATTTGTACCTGTAGAGCTTGCTGGAAGTGAAAAGGAAGTTCCTTGTGATATAGCTATAATTGCAGCAGGGTTTTTGGGAACACAAAAATATGTCGCTGATGCATTTTCTTGTGAGTTAGATGAAAGAACAAATATAAAAACAATGCCTAATAAGTATAAAACTACTAATGATAAAGTTTTTGTGACAGGAGATATGAAAAGAGGGCAATCACTAATAGTATGGGCAATAAGAGAAGGTAGAGACACAGCCAGAGAAGTTGATGAAGCTTTGATGGGTTATACCAATCTTTAAGTAATTGGCTAGCCACTTC
>CAZIGN010000281.1:0-1528 GCA_964538805.1 uncultured Lachnospiraceae bacterium | reverse complement strand
AACTCGTATTAATCAAGTTGCTCAAACAAGCCCGTTATGGATTAGCGGGCTTTTATTTTATTAATTAATTTATTAATAACATGAGTAAACAAAAAAACAGACTTCCTGCATATCAGCAGGAAAAATTAGTAAGGGATTTCAAACCTAAAACAGATAAACAAAAAGAACTTATAGATCTTATAGACAGTAAAGAAGTTACAATTGTTAAAGGTCCTTCTGGATCTGGAAAAACTTATTGTGCACTAGCCAAAGCTTTGGATTTGTTAGGCACTTATTATAAACAAATTATTCTAGTTAAAAGTTTAACCACTGTTCCGGAAGAAGAGTTAGGTTCTTTACCAGGCACAGTAGAAAGAAAACTTGATCCATATATTATGAGCTATACATGGAATATAGACAAACTTTGCGGAGAAGGTTCTGCAAAATCTCTTATGGATAAAAAACTTATTAATATTTTACCTATCGCTTTTGCTAGAGGAATAAGTATTGATAACAGTATAGTCATTATTGATGAAGTTCAGAATTTATCTTATCATACATTTAAAACTTTAGTTACCAGAATTGGGGACAGAAGTAAGTATATTTTACTTGGAGATGTAGAACAGATAGACAGAAGAAAAAAAGAAGAATCTCCATTAGAAAGAATCTTCGAAATTTTTGAAGTCGATGATACTGTAGGAACACTAGAGTTTACAGATGCAGACTGTGTAAGAAATCCAATTATTCCTAAAATTCTTAGTAAGCTAAGAGAAAATGGAATTTAATATAACTAATTGTTTATTCTAAAAATTTTAAGTGGGTGTATTGTAGGCTTTAGAAGTACTTCAATATACTCACTTTTATTTTTTAAATATTTTACAATTTATAAAACAAAATTACTGTAACTTTGCACATATTATGTATAATGATTAAAAATGAATATGAATAATGAGGATTTTAAAAAACTCCAAGTAGATAAAGAAAATGATGAAGTAGAATATAACGATGCTGTACATAAGTATTGGACTAAGAGGAGCTTAAATCCATGTATTTCAGTAACAACTTTAATACATAAATTTTCTACTTTTGATGAATATTTCTGGAGTAGGTACAAAGCACTTGAAGCTATATTGGGAGAGGAAGAATTTAAATCTGTAAAACCTTTCTTATTAGAAAATAAAATATTTAAAGAAGAAATTTTACAAGATTTAGGAATTGATAAAGAAGATTTTGACCAAGAAGTTGAAAGAATTTTAGGAGAGTGGGAAGAGAAAAGAGAGCGAGCATGTGAAAGAGGTACAAAAATTCATAAAGATTATGAACTTAAAACTTTGGCTAGTGATTACTCTCCATTAGAAGAATACGATATTCCTAGATTTTTTAATGGAGGTAATTTTAAAGTAGATACTACTAATAAACTGCAAGAGGGTAACTATGTACTTCCAGAACTGTTGCTAAGTAGGATTTCAGAAGACGGAGTATTAAGGATAGCAGGACAGGCAGATTTAATTATAGTCAGTGGACAAGATGTATATATTTTAGATTATAA
>CAZIGN010000280.1:0-1535 GCA_964538805.1 uncultured Lachnospiraceae bacterium | reverse complement strand
TTACGAATATTATATGCAATCCCTATTAATAATAATTCAGTCCTTACATTTATTTTTCCTCTTCTTCTTAATCGCATATAATTCATATCCTGTTTAATCACCCCAAACGCCCCTTCAACCTGTATGCTGCGCTGGCGCTTCATTTCTTTTCCATCTTCAGTTCCGAGATTTTCATCTACTTTATTGAGTAGCTCATCTAATGCATAGTTAATTTGAATTTTTCTTTGTTCTTTTGCTTTGGTACATTTTGTTTTTACTTCACATGTATGACATTTTCCGCATTCGAATACTCTACTAATCTGTAGGTATTCACCTTTATTGTTCCATCGCTCTTTTTTTTCAATATTAAATGAATGACCTTGTGGACATACTTTAAATCCTCTTTCGTCACATGTCCAGTTCATTTGATTATATATTTTATTTTTAAATTTTTTTGTATTTTTCTTAGCATAGTAATTATATTTTAATCCTAGTTCCATTCCATTAATGACATTGAACAGCAGATTGTCATAGCTTCCATATCCTGCATCTCCTATTGGCCATTTTGGATAATATCCATAGATTTCTCTATACTTTTTCATAAATGGAATATATGTTTTGATATCAGCAGGATTTGAAAATATTTCCATATGCATAATGTATTCGTCACTTACACCAATCTGTAAGTTATATCCAGGTTTAAAAACACCCGTCTGGTTATAATAGTCATATTTCATGTTCATCATAGTTGCATCATGATCAGTTTTTGAGTAACTGTTTCTGTCACCGCAAATTTCTAATGATTTCTCATATCTAATTAATTTAATATAAATATCAAGAAATTCATCATAATATTTTTGTAATGGAGAACGTCTTTTTCCTTTTCCATATACAGTTTCAATATTAGCTTCGACCATCATACGCATTAACTGGTCAGCAATTAATCCAATATCATCAGCTGAATATGCAGATTTTATTTCAAAACATGTTTCAAAATGCTGATTAAAACTAGAAATTAGCTGAGAAACTTTTAAAAACGATTTTTGCTGATATCCTAGTATTGCTTTTTTCCATACAAAACTGTTCTTCTTTGCATTTGCTTCTATTTTAGTTCCGTCAATATATAGTTTAGAAGTATCAATATCATCTAATTCACTAATTCTTTTGACAATATCGAAAAAAATATCTTCGATAGACATAGATAATTTTTCAGATATAAATCTCTGAAAAGCCATAAATGAAGGAGTTTGTTCATTAGATAACCACATATAACGAATATCATATTTACATAACTCTTCCATTTTTCTTAGTTCACGCTCGTCGTTCATAAACGCAAACAATGTAACCTGCAGCATCATATTAGGGTCGTAGCCCTTATTGCCTCTATGTAAGCAATTAAAATATTTAGAAGTATCAATTCCTTTCATAATTTCTACGAATGATGTCACTGGATCATCAACAGGAACAACTGTAAAAAAATCTAGTGGAAGTTTACATTGAAATGCGTTATAATTACCATTGTTAATAGGGTAATTAGATTCTAAAATTTCAATTGT
>CAZIGN010000279.1:0-1574 GCA_964538805.1 uncultured Lachnospiraceae bacterium | reverse complement strand
TATTCTGTTGGTTCGCCTCTATACACATGTAATTGATATGTTGAGATTTCTTTGAATTCATTTGTCAAACTGCTTGTTATAACAAGAGTGCTTATATTAAAATCATTGCAATAAGAAAGAAGTGCCTTAGCTTCGCTTGGAAGTTTTAAGAAGGCAAAGATTATTACAAAATCATCTGACTTAATAAAAGGTATTTCTTCAAATATTAAAGAACCACCAGGAGATAAAACGGAGATATCAAGACCTATTCTATTTAGCCTAAAATCTAATAAACTAGCCAAACTAGAAGATGCACCTTTGCCATAAATGTATATTTTTTTTGAGGCAACTAAATCGTTAATAATATAATCGATTTCCTCCTCATCAAGCATAGTTATAGTTTTTTCTATACAATTATTTTGATATTTCAAAATATTATTAAAACTATCTGTTGAATTATTTTCCAAAGTTGTTTTAAACTTAGTAGCAGGTGTATTGTTTTCTTGAAGCAAAGTCATTATGTGCGACTTAAGTTCTTTCAAATTATTATATCCAAGAGTTCTTACAAATCGTGAAATGGTTGCTTGAGATACGCCTAATTTATTTGAGAGATCCTTGATTGACATTAAAATGATATCACTTGGAAACAATTGAACATAATCAAGAATTTTATTGTCTGATATAGTTAATTCGGCTTTTTTATCTGGATAATTTAATTCAAACATTTTTCCTCTTTTCTATAATTTGATAAAATGATTTAATTTATTATTTTAAAATTATAACTAATATAAGTTTATATAATTAGAAGATGTTAGTAAAGTTATTTTATTTAAAAATTTTTTCTCCTTTTTTTAAGTTAGAACTATATTTAGCAGATTTGACATAAAACAATATAGTGATATAATAATTAAAACGCTACGAAAGGCAAGGATATTATTATGCATGAATCAGGTGAAAACTACTTAGAAACTATATATGTACTAAACAATAAAAATGGTAATGTTAGGTCTATAGATATAGCAAGAGAACTTGGATTTAGTAAGCCTAGTGTTAGTCGTGCGGTAAACCTTTTAAAAGATAGTGAGTATATAATAATTCAGGAAGATGGAAGAATTATACTTACAAGCAAAGGTAAAAAAACTGCTGAGATGATTTATGAAAGACATAAAGTCCTTACTAATTTTTTGCAAATAACAGCAAAAGTAAGTAAAGACTTAGCAGAAGAAGATGCCTGCAAGATTGAACACATAATAAGTAAAGAAACATTTGAAGGAATAAAAAGTTTTATTAACGAGTCTATGTAGATGCAATAAAGTCTAGGATAACTGAATCTTTTTTACTATATTTAGTAGGTTGTTGGTACAATCTTTTGTATTGTTAGAAAGAGAAAGAATTTCGCTAGATTTTTTTGTCAACTTAATTATCTTAGAAGCGATTTCCGTTGTGCTTAAAGAACCATTACAAGAATGAATATTTATAGTTTCAATTATAGCATTTAATTGTCCGATTAATAATAATACTTGATCAGAGGAGTTAACAATTGAATTTACTAGATCATTAATATATGAAGCATCTTCGCTATATTGATTGCCTAA
>CAZIGN010000278.1:0-1581 GCA_964538805.1 uncultured Lachnospiraceae bacterium | reverse complement strand
TAAATCCTCCTATCAATTACTTTTTTTATAGTTTAGGTAATTGTTTAGAATTTTTATAGGTATCTTTGTATTGTATTTAAGGGACACGTTATACATCGTGGGTGTCCAGGTGTATATAACTCCGAAAGGACACACCCCTATTTACGAGTTTTAGAATACTCTCAGATGTGTAAAATATATGAACAAGACGATAAAAGTGGACAAGTTATACTTGTCAGAATTGTGGGACAAGTTACCTAGTAACGTATTATTGAATAAAGGTGTTACTGGATGCGGAGGTACATATGTAGAACTTAACTCTAAAAGAAATAGTATTATTTTAGTTCCGACTATAGAATTAGCAAGAAATAAAGAGAAGGATGATTACTTAGTAGTCTATGGAAAAGTAGATGATTATAAAATTGTAAATTATTTGAACAGTAATATTAAATATAAAAAGATTATAGGAACATATGACTGTTTAGTTAGACTACTTTATTTATTAGATTCTTCAAAATGGTTCTTATTAATTGACGAATACCATATACTATTTAATGCTTATAGTTTTAGAAATGAAGCGATACTAAATATTCTTCATAATTATGACAAGTTTAATGGGTACTGTTTTATGACTGCTACACCGCTGGAAGATGATGTAATTTTAAAAGAGATAGAACATATTGATAGAATTAATTTAGAGTGGACTAAATCTAAAAAGATTAAAGTTGATATTAGAGATACAGCTCATACAACTAAAGAAGTAAAGAATTTTATTTTAAATCCAGAAGATGGAGTTAATTATCATATCTTTATAAACTCAGTTGCTACTGTAAATAGAATTGTTAGAGAAACACGTATTACAAACTATAAGTTAGTATGCTCTAATAGTTCAGCAAGTAAATCTAAATTGAATATAGGATCAACTCTAGATAAACCTAAAAAATTTAATTTCTATACCTCTGCTGCTTTTGAAGGATGTGATATATATGATCCAAAAGGTAAAACAATAATACTTTGTGATACAAATATATCTACTACTGTATTAGATATTTCAACTCTTATAAGGCAGATTGCTGGAAGATTGCGAGATTCTATTTACAAAGAAGAAATTATACTTGTGCTTAATACTACAACTCATAGATATGCAAATACTCCTAAAGAGGAATTTGAATCTAAAGTAAACCATAATATAAAATTAGGACAAGCTAAAGTAGAAACATTTAATGAACTATCAGATCCTTTAAAAATAGAAGCTGAACTTAGAGGCTACTCTTTTGATACGTATGGCTCTATGTATGTTAATAAGTATAAAGACACCATTTATTATGATGACAATTTAAGAAAGATGGATGAATATAATTATAAGTTAATAAAAGAAATTTATGATAATTCAATCTCTGTTATTTCAGAACTTAATAGAAATGAAATGGAAATTGTCAAACAATATAATTGGGCAACTCTTATGTTAAAGAAGGATGAATATACTTATGCAGAACTAGAAGAATTATTTAGTTATGAATGTAAAGTAAGGAACATTAATTTTAATGGAATCTTTATTAAAGATTATCTGCCTGAATTTATTAAAAGCAGAAAGACACGAAA
>CAZIGN010000277.1:0-1584 GCA_964538805.1 uncultured Lachnospiraceae bacterium | reverse complement strand
CGTATAACCACCATTATGTTAAATGGGTAGTCGTTTCAATATATTTGAGAGCATGTAATAATCCTATTACCACACTTACATCACATATTTTTAATATGTTTTGTAGAGTAAGAAATAGAGCAATCTATTTCTTACTCAACTTATCTTACATTGGATAGTTAAAGCTATCTCGATGCCATTTCAAATATTTTTTTGACTCTTGTGGTAACTCAATTTTTCTAGTTTGAACATTCATTTGCTCTAGCAAATTATCTACTTCATTATTTTTAGTAAGAAGGTTTCCTTCATCATCGAATGAAATAAGTCCTTTATCAAATAATATATCTACGTGAGCTGCTAATAAGATTCCATTTGATGAATCTAAGCGTTCACTATCATTTGAAATCCTCCAAGGTTTAATATGGCTTGCACGTAACAACTCATTTAAACGGATTCCAGTAAGCGGACAATGCCCAAACTTCTTAATTAGTTCTTTTCGAAAGATGTTTTGCCCAATGCGCTGCAAGATATATACAGATTTTGATGTTAGAGGAATATTTTCATCTTTATCTTGGTCTAATTGACCAATTTCCAGCTCTCCGGAAGGATCTATTTTTTCATATAAGTAACTGGCCAAGTTGGCGCTAATTTCTGCTAAGTAGCAACCTTGGTTGCCATTTCCTGTAGTTGCGCTGATTGGGGAATATTTGGCTGGTAATAATGGTCGAATTTCATCAATAAAGTCTTTAGGCTTAAATTTACTTTCGACAACAAAGAAATCAACATCTACTTTCCAGCCAACGCTCCCCCAATGTCCTGTTTCTTGAAAAGGATTTTCTGCCTCATAAGCTGATGATCTAGCACAGCCTAATGCCTGGATGACTCCCATTGCGTAAGAAAAAACAATGTCACCAGGTTTTACGAGTTTCATGTTTTCGTATGATTGATTGAAACTATTGTTGGCATTTACTTTTGGGGACCAGAGATAACCATCTCCAACTTCAGTTTTATATGTTTGTTTATGATTAACCCAAAAATAGTTAGGAAGTTGTGTATTCATAGTAAGTCTCTTCTGCAGTTTGATTAGGAAATGAGAGCAGAAGAAGCACCACACTTACATCACATCTCTCAATAGACATTAGAATACACACGAAATACAGGGGTGTAAACAGGGTGTTATCTAGGACTTTAGTATTTTGATACTAGATATTTATTAAGATATTGTTTTGTATCGTTAAAAATTTTTACAGGGCTTGTTTTTTTATACTTATTTTTATTAAAAAAATCTTTTATAAGCGTTCTTATATTCTCTAATAGATGCAACTAGAGTCCAAATAAGAATTCCTATAATCAGATAGTTTGAACGTTTTATTAGTCGATGAGGCTCTAGACTTTCTAACAATGTACCTGCCGTTTGAGCATGTAATTTTGCTAGCTGATAGTCCATGCCAATTTTGATTAGCAATGATAACCCTATGCCAAAGACGAGGATCCACCATAATTTTTGGCTTACCATAAATGGAAAAAATACAGTTTCTAGTAATGCTCTCATTAGCTTCTCGTGTTTTTAAATTTGAAAGTTTTTCTAAAATTAACATAATACAC
>CAZIGN010000276.1:0-1597 GCA_964538805.1 uncultured Lachnospiraceae bacterium | reverse complement strand
CGGGTCTTTGACAGCTAAATCATAAAAAAACGGAAAAAGCATTGATGAATGCTTTATTTTTTTGTCAACTTTTTTATATATTTATATCGTATTTTTTCGTATTCTATGTTATAATATAGATATATAGGAGGTTTTACATATGCGAATTAGTATTACTAAATCTAAGAATCATGAGTTCATTTATATTATTAAGGATTTCTATAATAATAAATCTCGTACGACTAAGATTATTGAAAAGCTTGGTAAGGTAGAAGATCTTTGTAAAGAAAAGAATATGTCTCGTGACGAGGTCTTATCTTGGGCTAAGTCTCATGCCATTGCGCTTACTGAAAAAGAAAATAGTGAAAACAAGGATACTATCATTCCTTTCTCTCCTGATAAAATTATTGATTTTGATGTAGTAAGAAAATTCAACTGTGGTTATCTCTTTCTACAGGATATCTACTATGATTTAAAAATAGATGCCATATGTCGTCATATCAAAAATAAATATTCCTTTGATTTCGATATAAACGCCATATTATCTGATCTTGTTTTTTCACGCATTTTATTCCCCTCTAGTAAGCGTTCTACCTATGAACAAGCACATTCCCTATTAGAACAACCAAAGTATGAACTTCACGATGTCTATCGTGCTTTATCTATTCTTTCTAAAGAAAGTGATTATATACAAGCGGAATTATATAAAAACAGTCACTTTATAAAGAAGAGAAATACAAGTACTCTTTACTATGACTGCACCAATTATTATTTTGAGATTGAAGAGGATGATGATCTTAGAAAATATGGAAAGAGTAAAGAGCACAGACCAAATCCTATTATTGGTATGGGACTCATGATGGATGGAGATGGTATTCCATTAGCGTTTGATATGTATGAAGGAAATAAAAATGAACAGCTTACATTAAAGCCATTAGAAAAAAGAATCATTAAAGATTTTGAATTATCAAAATTCATATATTGTAGTGATGCTGGATTAGCATCAAAAACAAATAAGAACTTTAATAGTATACAAGAGCGCGCATACATCATCACGCAGTCATTAAAGAAACTTAAAAAAGATGATAAAGAGGTTGCCTTAAAACATACAGGTTTTCTAGAAGTAGGAACCCAAAACTCACAACGTATCAATATCGATGAAATTGATTTCACAGATGAACAAAACAAAAACAGATTATTCTATAAGGAACTCCCATTAGAGACACCAACAAAAGAAAGATTAATAGTCACTTATTCACCCAAATATGCGATTTATCAAAAAAGAATTCGTGATAAACAAATTCTGCGTGCAGCGAATATGATACAAAAGAATGGTCAACTAAAGAAGAGTAGAAAAAATATAAATGATCCTGCAAGGTTTATAGAAACCATAACAACTGATGAAAATGGTATCGTGATAAAGGAACATTATGTATTAGATAAAACAAAAATAAATGAAGAAGAAAAGTATGATGGTTTTTATGCCCTCACCACAAATCTTGAAGACAATGATATAAAAGCTATTATTTCTATTT
Organism: uncultured Lachnospiraceae bacterium; assembly: GCA_964538805.1. Classification (GTDB taxonomy): domain Bacteria; phylum Bacillota; class Clostridia; order Lachnospirales; family Lachnospiraceae; genus CAZIGN01. Next base: position 83 of record CAZIGN010000276.1, on the reverse strand, counting down.
CGGAAAGAAGATGGCAAATCGAAGAGTGCTTTAGAATTATGAAGACAGACTTTAAAGCCAGACCTGTATATTTACAAAACAAA
>CAZIGN010000275.1:0-1616 GCA_964538805.1 uncultured Lachnospiraceae bacterium | reverse complement strand
CTTCTGTTTTTTCTAAATATGGTGTTAAGTCTTGAATTGTATCTGTATATTTTGGGTTGTCAGGTATAGCTGTAACCTTTTGTTTATCTGTTGTAGTATAATCTTCGGTTGATAAACCTTTACCAGTTTCTTTTTGCACGAACGTTTCTTTGATCCAATCTACAACTATGCTTAAACCCGAATAGTCTATAAACTTTTTAAGTAAATCCATATAATCACTCCTTTAAAATAACCTTTTAATATCTTCTATTGTCGCAGCTTCTATACCTGCATCAAATTGAACTTCTCTTGCAATCTCGTCAATATCTTCTGGTGTCATATAATCAATACCTTTAATAGGGGTCTTTCCGTCTGAGCCACGCTCTAACATTTGAACTCTAATCTCATTGTTACTGACTAAACTAGCAGATAAATTTGAACCATGTTCTAGCATTTGAACTCTAATCTCATTGCTACTGACTAAGCTAGAGGATAAATTCTTTTTCTTTAGATCAATTCTTAATTCAATCATTTATCATCACCATATGTTACATCTAGTCCTATTATAAAATCTCCATAGAGCAAGGTCTTTACAACGCTATTATCTGGCTTCCTATATTCAACGTCATATTCATATGTTTTAGTAGTGAGGTTTTTAGTATCTTCGTGATTTATTTTAAATGTAGTATCTGGATAAGCAACTTTCTTTTCTATAACAACTTCCTTATTAAATTTATCTCTTACTGTGAAGGAAAATAAGTCTCCTTCTTTTAAATCTTCTGGAGTATATTTCTCCCAGCCTTTATAAAATGTTACTCTTATTTCTTCTGTGTCTCCACGTCTTACATATATTTTCGCCATACTACACCTCCTTCACTATCCATATTCCAGTTTCTTCTGTCTCTGCTAAAGTTTCTACAACTTGTATTTTATCTTCTTTCGTGGCTAATCTATTTTCTAATATAGTAGTAGTTATATAATTATCTAAATCACCTAGTGATATTATCTCCTCTAAAGTTGTTTGAATAGCAGTTGCATCAGTAACAGTTGTATCTAAATCAGTTTTAATTGTCCTAGCGTTTGTATCTAATGAGCGTAACTCATCAAGCAAAGTAGAGGATGAACTGTGCTGTGTTGTTAAATTTGTTAGTGTTTCTTTTGCCGATTCGTTCAAGGTATTTAACTGTGTTATAGTTGTATTAGCTGCTTCTAAATCAGATTGAAAACTACTTAGGTCTTCTTGTAATTCACTAATATTAGTTTGAATATTTTGTAGTGTTACCTGTGCATTACTATTACTTATATCTAAATTAGTCTTAGAAGTTTCAGCATTGTTTATCAATGTATCCAAATCAGTCTTAGAGGTCTCAGCATTGTTTACTAATGTATCTAAATCAGTTTTAGAAGTATTAGCACTGTTTATTGATGTATCCAAATCAGTCTTAGAAGTATCAGCATTGTTTACTAACGTATCTAAATTAGTTTTAGAAGTCTCAGCATTATTTATTGACGTATCTAAATCAGTCTTAGAAGTATTAGCATTGTTTATTGATGTATCTAAGTTAGTCTTAGAGGTATCAGCATTATTTATCGATATATCTAAGTCAGCTTTAGAAGCCTCAGCATTATTTATTGAT
>CAZIGN010000274.1:0-1620 GCA_964538805.1 uncultured Lachnospiraceae bacterium | reverse complement strand
TAGTTGATGGACGATTTGTTCAAAGACTTATGAAAAAAGGTTTAATATATATGGGTAGTACAAACCAAAAGATTATTGATGTTAAGGAAACTTTAAAACAAGGTAAGACAGTTTTATCTCACTATGACAGTATTGAAAGAAGATAGTAAAATATTTTAAAATCACTTTTGTCTATTGACAGGAGTGATTTTTTATGTTATAATATAAGTATAAATAAAAAGAAAAGGAGAATTTACTATGAAAATATTTTGTAGATTTCGAAATCAGCATGACATTGATGTTCTAAACGAAAGATTAGGAACTAAACTGTGTAAAGAGCATAAATATTATAACTTAGATACAAATGTTTCAATTTCCAAAAAACCATCTAAGAGAAAGACACCTGTAGAGATTGACATGAATGATTACCACTGGTACGATATGCCTTACTATGAATCTAAAAAAACAATAGATTTTGCAAAAATAGAAATAGAAACTGAACAAGGAATCGACTTCTGTTCACTCGCATTCGAACAAAATATTACAGAGAAAACTCGTTCTATATGGTATCCAAAGTTAGAAAAATCACAACATATTCAACAAAGGGTAGTTGGAGGAGAATATATACGTAGAGTTCCTATATATGTAGTTAGTAAAAATAGGTCTGATAAATGTTATACATCAAAATTCTTATCTCAAATGGAAGTAAAGCATTATGTTGTAGTAGAGCCACAGCAAGTTGATGAATATAAGGCAAATCTAAACAACCAATATGTAAAAGTCTTAGAACTTGACACCTCATACCAAGATAATTATGACACCTTTGACAACTTAGGAAGAACAAAGTCAATAGGTCCAGGGGCTGCAAGGAATTTTTGTTGGGAACATTCTATATCAATTGGAGCTAAGTGGCATTGGGTAATGGATGACAATGCTGTTGAGGGATTCCATTATATGTATAAAAATAAGAAAATTAAAATGCGAACTGGTTCATTTTTCAATGCAATAGAACATTTTGTTAATAAATTTGACAATATTGCAATTGCTGGGTTGAATTATTCTATGTTTTGTAAAGCAAGTGATAAAACACCTCCATATGTTTTAAATACTAGAATTTATTCATTTTTATTAATTCGCAATGACATTCCGTATCGTTGGAGAGGTAGGTATAATGAAGATACCGATTTATCATTACGAGTTTTAAAAGATGGTTGGTGCACCATTCAATTTAATGCTTTTCTAGCTGGTAAAGCAACAACACAGAAAATTCAAGGTGGGAACACAGAAGAATTTTACAAAAACGAAGGAACACTAAGCAAAAGTAAAATGTTAGAAGATATGCATCCAGATGTTGCTAAAGTTGTATATAAATTCCACAGAGAACATCATTTCGTAGATTATAGTGGATTTAAACAGGAGTTGCGACTTAGAAATAAATATAAGGGTTTGACAAATAATTTTAATCAACATGGAATGGTAATTATACAAACCGAAGAAACGCAAACGGATGACTCGAAAGGATATTTAGAGAATAAATATAGTAATTTAATAAAAATTAACACAATATAAATTAAGAAAGTTAGGGAATGAATGAAAACAATAAAATATTTTTTATTAATAATGACAATGTTTGGCTTATTT
>CAZIGN010000273.1:0-1622 GCA_964538805.1 uncultured Lachnospiraceae bacterium | reverse complement strand
AACGATTTGTATTTTGCTAAGTTGGTTAATAACAAGAATGACATTAACAACAATACAATGAGAATTCCAATCCAAAATAACAGAAATAAGTATAAATCATTAAAGTTTTTTGGCAGTGTAATCACCTGTGTAGCTTTTAGCGTTGTCTTATGGGCTGGTTTAATAACGTTGACGTTAGTTTTATAAGGAGTTTTTAACATGAATGCTATTAAGATTACTTGTAATACACATAACCTAGATATTTTAAGAGATAGACATATTGTAAAGAACACGACACGTAAAATATCTAGGTTACGTGAACAGAAACACGTGGAATCTCCCACCGTGCATAAAGCCGATGCTTTTATGCACAAATCTGATATCGATGAAATTCTTTATGACTTATTTTCAAGAAAGCAATTTGTTAAGGCTACATTGTTGATTTTCGGATTTAACACTGGTTATCGTTGCGGAGATATTCTGTCATTTAGAGTATGTGATTTAATTCAAGACGGTAGGTGTGTTTCTCAGTTAAATATTGAGGAACAAAAAACAGGAAAAGTTAGAACAGTTTATTTGAATAAAACTGTTAAACTTGCTATTGAATTTCTTGTTGCTAAAATGAACTTAAGTGAAAGCAATTATTTGTTTTGTTCTGAAGGAAATCGAAGGTCGTATTTAGATGAGTTTGTGTATAATGAATACAACGAAGTTATCGACATTAAAACAACAGGAGAAAAATATTTACCTAACGGGGAAGAAAGAGAAAGAACTCCTATGATGATTGGTAGTGTTTCAAGGTGGTTAAAAAACACTACTGCTAATTTGAATATTCAAGGACACTACTCATCACATTGTATGCGTAAAACATTTGCTGAACACTTATCAAGAGATTGGAATGATAATAGAAATGTTAACGCAGCTTGTGTGGCATTGGCTCATAGTAGTATTAGAACTACTATTGACCATTATATGGGGATTGATCCAGTTAAATTAAAACAAACATGGAATAATTTAAATCTAGGTTTAGAAGTATTGGAATTATTTGTAGATGAAGAAAAGGAGATAAATTAATATGATTATTTTCATTGAGAAGATTTTAGAAGAACTTGTGGCAAGGCAACAGGGTACTACAGGCATACTTGCTAATTTAAGTGATAAAGAATTAGGAGAGTTAGCAAAGCGAGCTGGCATTCAATGTGTAGATGTAGAGGGAAATAATTAACATGAAGATAGATGAAAGACAAATTTTATAAAGGTTTGAGGGGGAGTTGATTATATTTACGTTACAACAAAGCAATTAAAAAAGAAATATCCATCTTTATTTAAGCCCATTGTAAGTGAGAGACAGTGCGGGAAAATTATAATGATTACTCAACATAATATGGGAGTTGCTTACGCTATGGAATTTGCTAATAGACTTGATAGCGGGGAACTTCTTACAGAAGAAGGTTTTTTAGAAGGTTTGAAAAGTGTGTATGTGGAAGTAGGTAAATGCTTTTATGGGCAGTGTGAATAAAATGGAGGTTTTATGAAAGAAAAAATTATTGAAGTTTTAAAAGGTCATCTTGATGACCTTTATTTTGCACAAGGGTATGGGAAGCATGGAGTTATGGAACTATGACGGAAGATGATTTTGAAAA
>CAZIGN010000272.1:0-1635 GCA_964538805.1 uncultured Lachnospiraceae bacterium | reverse complement strand
CCCCAAAAAATAATTGACAAGAAATAACTTTGATGATAATATCATTAGGCACGCGGGAATGCTGGAATTGGCAGACAGGCTAGACTAAGGATCTAGTGACTGTAAAGTCGTGAGGGTTCAAGTCCCTTTTTCCGCACTAAAAAAACAAGAGAATACTCTTGTTTTTTTATTATTCTTATTTACCTTACTATCTTTTTTTACCCCAAACACATATTCCTTTATTATCTTTACCTGTTAAGGTAATAGTTTCTTTTGAGTTGTCATGATCCCATGCTGGATTAATCATCAGCTCTTCTTTAAAACTTGAGTAACGTATCTCTATGGTTTTAGAATCTAAGAGCTTCCATTCACCCTTTATAGAAGACATAGACATTTTGTTGTTAGGATGTAATGTCATATAAGTTGATGTTAGCACTCCTTGTGGAAGTGTTTTTAATAATTTGATTCTTTCATATGTACCTTCAATATCTTCTATTGTAAAATCTGCCTCTGTTTCCCCAGCATATACCATAGGATTTAAAACAGGCCACCCATCTTTTGTAAAATGCATCTTGTATACATGCATTATAGAAGGTGGGACCTTTAAATAATTTCTTTTTCTTATGTGGCAAATTAAAAACCAATTATTATCTTTGTCTTTTAAAACCGAATTATGACCTGGTCCCATGTAAGACGGACCGTTATCAAATTGATATCCCGCTGCAATCATATAACCAATGTTTGCCTCTTCATCATTAGTATCAGTCATATCATAACCATTTATATCTATATAAGGTCCTTTGATATTTTTGCTTCTACCAACTCTGATATTATAATCACTTGATAAATAACCATATGACACAAACAAATAATAATATCCTGTTTCTTGATTGTATTTTATATAAGGTCCTTCAACAGAAGCACTAGTGAATGCTGGTCTTCTAGAAATACAAGTTCCAATATCATTATCTTTTGGAAGTCCGCTTTCAACATCAAGTTCTAAAATATAACAACCACCCCAAAACGAACCGTATGACATAAAAAGTTTTTCGGTTTTTTCTTCTACTATAAGATTAGCATCTATTGCATTAACTTTCATATCGCTAGATGAAGAAAAAACTGGTTTTTTAGGTGTGAATGGCCCTAAAGGATTATCAGCAACAGCCATAAAAATACATGAATTTTGAGTGCCAAAAGAAGAATTAGAACAATACATTCTGTATTCATCTTTATATTTGATAATATCAGGAGCCCAAATCGAATCATTTTTAAGATTATCTAAATAATCAGGTAAAGGTCCTTTTATTACTCTTCCATGAGAATTCCAGGTAACTAAATCCTTTGAGCTTTTGCATAAACCATCAGTGCTATAAACATAATAAAGATCTGTTGAATCATCATAAAAAATTCCTGGATCATGAGTAAACCATAAAGATCCTTCAGGTTGATCATAAAAAATCTTGCCTTCTTCAGGTTTGTAATAAGTAGGTGAATCAGGTTGTTTAAAAGGTTCTTTTGGAAAAATAATATTTGACATAAAAATCTCCAATCTTTAACATTATTATATTTTTAACTTCTAATACTTGGTAAATATTATATCATATAGGAAAACAAGTTTAAAGAAATATAAATTTTCAATTTGCTTTTCAATTTGCT
>CAZIGN010000271.1:0-1684 GCA_964538805.1 uncultured Lachnospiraceae bacterium | reverse complement strand
GTAATTGAGAACGTTATCTACATTTGTCATAGCATATTAAAATATTTACAACTTATTTTTGTTATCTATCTTAATCAATAGAAGTTTACAAAGTTTACTTATTTGGTATACATCACGAGGAAAGGACGTGCGGATTATGACAAAAACTGGTGGATATAGAAAAATTGCAAATGATATTATGAATAAAATTCAACGCGGAACTTTCAAACCTGGTGAAAAATTACCAAAACAAACAGAATTGGCTGATTTTTATGATACTAGCCGTGTAACCGTTCAGAAAGCTTTAAACGTCTTAACACTTGAAGGATATATCGCTTCTAAAAAAGGTGTTGGTACTTTCGTTAAAACTTTAGACGAAACAAATTCAAATCTAGATTCAAACTCAAACGAATGCTTAGGTTTATCACAGAAAGTAAATGCCAACCAAACGATAACTAGTAAAGTCGTTTCTTTCCACGTTCGCAATCCAGAAGATGAAGAATGTGAAAAACTAGCTATCCGCCCTATCGACAGTGTATATGATATCATTCGTGTACGTTATCTTGATGGTCAACCATTCAGAATTGAATATACGGTCATTCCAGTTGCTGCACTACCAAAATTGAACACTGCAGTCCTTGAGAAATCTTTATATCAATATATTGAAAATGAAACTGGTTTTGAAATTGGTTCAGCCCTCCGCAAGATTAAAGCAGATATGTCTGACAGATATGATCAAAAATATCTTGATTGCCAATTATTTGATCCAGTCCTAGAAATCGAACAAGTTGTAACATTTAGCGATGGTCGTCCATTTGAACTATCTGAAATTCGTTACCGTTACGATAAAGGTTGCTTCATCGCGATTCATTCTATCTAATCTAAAACATCTATACAAAATCAAAAAACTCGAAGGTTTATTCTTTCGAGTTTTTTTGTTTGTTAATTTCCCCCTTTACAGCTTTACATTTGATAATCATACCCAAACCATTTTTATCCATATGTAAACTTGTCCACCCCTATATGTCAACGTATATGTAAACCTAATCATAACATCACAAAACTCGTTTTTATCGACTTCTAGTTATCTATTCATCTACACAAATGTTGATTTATAGCGTTTTTTGTAGTGTTATTATTGATAAAAATTCTTTATTTTTTTATTGAAATAACCGATACTATAGGGAAAGAAATGATATGTAAACTTTACATGTTTACATAGTTAGTTTACATTATTGGGGATACTCGTAAATAAGTAAGAGTATAGAGGGAGATATTTATGAAAAAATTATCAAAGAAATTCGTTCAATTATCTGTTGTTGGTACATTATTAGTTGCAGGCGGTCTATTTGTAGCACCACAAGTCTAAAATTCAGCAGCTCAAGCAAGTGAACCTACTAAACTAGTTGCCTTTGATCAACAGGCAAATGCTTTAGGTGAAACGATTAATGATGTTCGTGAATCAAAGACCGTTACAAAGACATTAGCCAAAGCGCAAGAAACTGCTACTAAGAAACAAAAAGAAGCACAACAAAAAGCTAGTCAAAAAGTTGCTGAAACCAAAGTCCAAGTACAAAACACTGCAACAGAACAAACGTCAAATGATAATCAAAATGCTGCAACTACACAAACAAATGAAGTAACTGAAACAACTTCTATAAATAATACACCAAACACCAATCAAGCCGCTGTTCCTCAACAAAGT
>CAZIGN010000270.1:0-1685 GCA_964538805.1 uncultured Lachnospiraceae bacterium | reverse complement strand
ATCAACTATGCAATGCTTGCAGTTTCACTTTCAAATTGCGAATTATAAAGGCCCGCATAAAATCCCTCTTTTTCTAAAAGTTCTTCATGTCTACCTTGTTCAATAATATCTCCATCTTTCATAACCAAAATCAAATCAGCCTCGCGAATAGTAGACAACCTATGCGCAATAACAAAACTAGTTCTGCCCTTCATAAGATTCGCCATGGCCTTTTGAATCCTAACTTCAGTTCTTGTATCAACCGAACTCGTAGCCTCATCAAGAATCATAATCTTATTATCTGCTAATATAGCACGCGCAATAGTAATTAACTGCCTTTGACCTTGAGACACATTACTTGCATCCTCATTAAGTTCCATATCATAACCATCAGGAAGAGTCTTAATAAAATGATGCGCATGCGCAGATTTAGCCGCTGCAATAACTTCTTCATCCGTAGCATCTAACCTTCCGTATCTGATATTTTCCATAATGCTACCTTTAAAAAGCCATGTTTCTTGAAGTACCATACCAAAAAGATTACGAAGATCTTTTCTTTTTATATCCTTGATGTCATGACCATCTACTAGAATCGAGCCCGAATTGACATCATAAAATCTCATAAGAAGCTTAACCATAGTTGTCTTACCAGCTCCTGTAGGTCCAACGATTGCAACCATTTTTCCAGCTTCTACATTAGATGAAAAATCATTGATTATAATTTTATCTTCTGAATAACCAAAGTGTACATTTTTAAACTCAACATGACCTTCCACTTTTTCTAAATCAATTTCCATGTTTGTTTCAGGGACTTCTTCACTTTCTTCTAAGAATTCAAATACCCTTTCTGCTGCCGCAGCGGTTGACTGAAGCATACTAGATACCTGTGATAATTGAATTATTGGGTGGGTAAAAGTTCTTACATATTGTATAAATGCTTGAATGTCACCAACAGAGATTGTTCCATTTGCAGCAAGCATACATCCGCTAATTACAACACCCACATAACCTAGATTACTTACAAATGTCATAACTGGCATCATCATTCCAGATAAAAATTGAGATTTCCATGCTGTTTTGTACAACTTATTATTAGTCTCCGTAAAAATGTTTTTAACATCATTTTCTTTATTGAACGCTTTTACAATATTGTGCCCACTAAACACTTCCTCTACTTGACCATTTATGTCTCCAAGGTGCTTTTGTTGTTGGTTAAAATATTTTTGTGAGAACTTAACAACAACCATAATCAGAAGCATAGAAACAGGTAAAATTGTAAATGAAATGAGTGTCATCAAAGGGCTTATACTAAGCATCATTATAATTACACCAATTATAAGTGTTATAGAAGTGATAAGTTGAGTTACACTTTGATTTAAACTTTGTCCAAGAGTGTCTACATCATTTGTAATTCTTGATAGAACTTCACCAACAGTTCTGCTTTCAAAGTATTTAAGCGGCATTTTATTTATTTTTTCTGAAATTTCTTTTCGCATCTTATACGATACTTTTTGCGAAACACCTGTCATTATGTAACCTTGAATAAATGATAGTATAGCGCTTAATACATATAACCCTATTAGTAACAATATTATGTTGCCAATATAGGTAAAGTCAATGTTTCCAACGCCTTTGTATTTATCTAAAAGCCCAGAAAATAGTTTGTTTATTGCCCTTGCAAGAATTTTAGGGCCCACTATACTAAA
>CAZIGN010000269.1:0-1718 GCA_964538805.1 uncultured Lachnospiraceae bacterium | reverse complement strand
ATTGGAATCCATTTTCCTTCAAATTTTTGTGTTGTAGTATTATATAGTCGTTTATGTAATATACCATTAATTACTTTATATCGATATTCGTATTTTACAGCAAGAGTTGTGTATGTGTTAGTATTAGTGTTAGTGTTGATTAGACTTATTGGCTGAGTAATAGTTGTCGTAAAAAGTGATATAAATAATAGTGCTAGTATTTTTTTAGTTTTCATGTTTTTACTCCTTTATTATTTTTATTTTATTATAAGGTTCTTTTTTTATATCTTTTATGGTTGCAATTTTCTTATTAGTCTTTTTATCGAATAAATAATATCTTCCATCTTTAGTTTGTATGATATATGTTTGTTTCATTAAATCATTTATTCCATATGTTTGATCATTTTTTGTTGGTTTATAGGGAGTATATGGTTGAAATACGATACTCGGTAAGGCGAATACTAAGAAAATGGCAGGAATAATGATTAATAATTTGTGCTTTTTTCTATTTGCTTCATTATAAAAAAAGTTGATTCTTTTTTTGAGTAAGCTTTCTTTTCTAAGTGTAAATTGACTTTGCAATGTCTTATAGCGTCGTATATGCGTTGTTTCAGATATTTTTTGTGTGACGGTTATTAGAGCAAGCAAGTATTGATTTTTCAATTTTTCTTCAAAGCTTTGGGTAACCTGGTAGTCTACTCTTAGTTCTAAAATATAATCGATAATGTTTCTTAATACATATATTAGTGGAAACCACCAGTATAGGATAATAAGTATTTGGATTAAAATTTTTGTATACAGATCTCTGTTTGTTATATGTTGTGATTCATGTAATAATACGAATTCTAACTCTTCTTTTGTATAGTCTACGTTTGGTAGATATATCGTTGGTTTAAATGGATTGGTAACAAACGGTTCTTGAATATTGTTTAGTTTATAGATTCCTTTAATTTTTTTGCTGTTTAGGAAGGGAAAACTAGCTTTGTATTCATCGAGTTTATTATCAAAGTTCTTGTCTAACCCATATAATTTTTTCATGTTTTTGAAGTATTTTATCGTTAATAAAATACTTCCTACTATCCATACTATTAAGAATAAATCGATTAAACGAATATCATTGTATATTTCCTGATAAAAAAAGTTATAGATGGGTGGCATGATATTTCTGGATAGAATTGTGTGGGTCCATTTCCATTCAAAAGGAATAATAAGTCTACCGATAATTACGGCAATGATAAATAAAACATATTCATATCTCATCTTTAGTCCATATTTATTGATAAGTAGGATTAGAGAAAGAATAGTTGTCAATATTGTTACTGTAATTATTGATGTGAAAATTGCAGAAAAGGATATAATCATAGGCTATTTCTCCAGATTATTTATTCGCGTTTGAATTAATTCCATAAGTTCGTTAAGTTCATTTTGGTTATTTTCTTTTTTTATGAAATTAGTAACTAGATTTTTAAATGTTGCTTTAGTAAAGTCTTTTGTTATAAATTCTTCCTTGCTGATTGTCGGAACATAGTATTGAGCAAATGTTTTAGATACTTTTTTTATAGAATCCACTTCTAAATATCCGTTTTCATTTAATTTTCTTACAAGTACAGCTACGGTACTTTTATTTAATTTAGGATTATTTTCAGTAATATCTTTTACGGACAGAGGTTTTTCCAATCTCCAGAATACATCTAAAATTTCTTGTTCTTTTTTTGTAAATTTCATTTTGCCTTCCTCCT
>CAZIGN010000268.1:0-1720 GCA_964538805.1 uncultured Lachnospiraceae bacterium | reverse complement strand
CTATACCCTGTTGTTTTCCCCAGTATTGAAACCTATCATCGCCCTCTTTAAATGATACCTCAAACTGATCTCCAGAATTATATATACTTATTTCTTCACCATTGTTTAGTTCTATAACAATTTTGCTACTTGGTGTAGTTCCAGCATCTTCTTTATTATTTCTCAGTTCATCAATTTGATTATAATATCTTAAAAATTCTTCAATGTCTAAATCCACTTTTTCAGCATTAAAAGCATCAAGTCTTTTATTATAAACCTTTGAAATATCTTCAACTTCAAGTTTTGGGAGTTGTAACTCTTTTTTAGTTATAGCAAGCACTACTACTAATGCCACTACAAATATAACAGCTACAATTCCAATTTTCATTTTTTTCTTATTCATACACCTTCTCCTATACACAAAATATATGTTATTATTTTATCATTTCACCACATTTTACTCAACTATAAAATTTACTTTTTTATGGCTGATGTCAATCCCAAGAACTCATCAATTTCTTCACCGTTTTTAAGACTAGATCCTCTTACTCTATATATAGGTTGTATGGTAATGTTTTCACTATATGGCGCTGAATCCTCATAATATATTACCTCTACATCATCCATGGTTATCACGTCTGCATTTTCATTAATATATATTGTTCCATTAAAATTTTTCAAACGTTCAACCATTTCGTCTACTGTATAATGTTCTTTAACTTTTACCTCTTTTTCAATTTCTCTATATGATGAATATATTTCTTCTACCTCACACTCTCCATTCATTGATATTACAATTTTAGACGTTCCTTCTACCTCTATTCCGTCAATTTCTCTTGCAAAATATAAATCTTTAGTTATAATTGTTTCTTCGCCAGTATCAAGATTTTCCACTTTAGTTGTACCCATTTTACTATATGCGAAATCACCAGGTATCAAATTGTTATCTTTGAGAAACTTTTCAGCTCTAGTAACTAACACACCCTCTTCAAAATCAACATTTTTCATCTTAGTTCCATCCTTATTAACATTCACTTTATATCTATATGAGCCATCACTATATATTATTAGTTGTGCTTCCTCTCTTTCATATTTTTCAACAGTAACTCCGTCTAATTTTTCCATCTTTGGCTTAACCTTTTGCATTAAAAAAACATCTTTTAGATTTTCCTTTTGCTTATTAGACATCTCAGTTTTAACAATAAAATATGTATTCAAAATCTCACTGTTTTCTAATTTATTCTTATCGAGATTATTGCTTGTTTTCAAATTAGGATTGATAAGACTTGCACTTTGAGGAAAATCAATCTCATATTCGAATACTTCCTTAGATATCTCGTTATCTCTTAAATAATCTTTTACTGTAAAAACTGTTATCACTATTGTAACTAATGCTATTACACTTAATATCGCTCTTTTTATATTTTCCCTCATTTACTATATCTCCTGTTTTTAATTTTATCATGGTATATATCTTGTAATTCCATTTCTATTTTTGCAAAATATTCATCAACTATATCATCTTATTTTATAATCTTTTCAGCAAGTAAAAGATCTTTATTTACAAAAACTTCTATACTTTGTACTACCATCAAAGTTGCTTCATTTGCCATCTTAGGAATGTCGTCTAATTGTTTAATATAAGGTGCTTTTGCTATTGTTAAGTTCTTATCTTATTACTCAGCTTTTGACACCTTCAGAATATAACTTGTTAATCTAAACCATATACACCGTGTTCCAA
>CAZIGN010000267.1:0-1721 GCA_964538805.1 uncultured Lachnospiraceae bacterium | reverse complement strand
GGAGGAGCTGGATTTATAGGCTCGAATTATATTCATTATATGTTTGAAAAATATAGTAATGAAATTAAAATTATAAATGTGGATGTACTTACATACGCAGGAAACCTTGAGAATTTAAAGGGTTTAGAAAACAATGAAAATTATTCATTTGTAAAAGCAGACATAACAGATAGTGAAGCGATAAATAAAATATTTGAAGAAAATGATATTGACAGAGTAGTTCACTTTGCGGCAGAAAGTCATGTTGATAGAAGCATTAAGAATCCTGAAGTTTTTGTAAAGACTAATGTTTTGGGAACTTTAGTTATGTTAAACGCAGCTAAAGCAGCTTGGGAATTAGAAGATGGAAGCTTTAAAGAAGGAAAAAAATTCCTTCATGTTTCTACAGATGAAGTTTATGGTTCACTCGAAAACGATGATGAGTTTTTCTATGAAACTACTCCGTATGATCCACATAGCCCTTATTCTGCAAGCAAAGCATCTTCGGATTTTTTAGTTAAAGCTTATATGGATACCTACAAATTTCCTGCTAATATAACAAATTGTTCAAATAACTATGGACCATACCAGTTCCCAGAAAAGCTGATTCCACTTATTATTAACAATGCGCTTCAGGGAAAGAAACTTCCGGTATATGGTGATGGTACTAATGTTAGAGATTGGTTATATGTAAGAGATCATGCAAAAGCTATTGATATGGTTCATGAAAAGGGAAGACTTTTTGAAACCTATAATATAGGTGGACATAATGAAAAACAAAACATTGAGATTATAAACATAATCCTTGATACCCTTCAAGAAATGCTACCAGAAAACGATGAGAGAAAAGCATATATTAATAAAGACTTAATAACTTATGTTGAAGATAGAAAAGGGCATGACAAAAGATATGCCATAGCACCTGATAAAATCAAGGAAGAAATTGGTTGGTATCCAGAGACTATGTTTAAAGAAGGAATAAAACTAACAATTAAGTGGTACTTTGATAATGCAGACTGGATGAAAAATGTAACAAGCGGAGATTACCAAAAGTACTATAAAGATATGTACAAATAAAAATAAATGGGAACGTGTAAAAGCAGGTTCCCTTAACTTTGTTAAATATGGAGGTTTAAAATGAAAGGAATTATATTAGCGGGTGGGTCAGGAACGAGACTTTATCCATTAACAAAAGCAATATCTAAGCAAATTATGCCGGTGTATGATAAACCAATGATTTATTATCCAATATCAACTTTAATGCTAGCAGGAATAAGGGAAGTTTTAATAATATCTACACCAAGAGATTTACCAGTATTTAAAGAATTGTTAGGAACGGGAGAACAGTTAGGAATGCGTTTTGAATTTTCAATACAAGAACATCCAAGAGGCCTAGCTGATGCATTTATAATTGGTGAAGAATTTATAGGAAAAGATAGTGTTGCATTAGTTCTCGGAGACAACATTTTTTATGGTCAGAGTTTTTCTAAAGTGCTTAAAAATGCCGCTGAAAGAGAAAAAGGATCCACTATATTTGGTTATTATGTTAAAGATCCAAGAGAATATGGTGTTGTAGAATTTGATGAAGAAGGAAAAGCTTTATCGATTGAAGAAAAGCCTGAAAATCCAAAATCAAATTATGCAGTTCCTGGTTTATATTTTTATGATAATAGCGTAATAGAGATTGCAAAGAATGTAAAGCCTTCTGCAAGAGGAGAGATTGAGATTACCTCTGTAAATAA
>CAZIGN010000266.1:0-1729 GCA_964538805.1 uncultured Lachnospiraceae bacterium | reverse complement strand
CAACAAGGTGGACAACTTCCTTCATATCAACAAGGAGATAAACTTCCTCTAAGAAATGTATGAGAAAGAGTATTTGGTATAACACCTGCTTATACACCAGTAAATTCTCAAGAATCCATAACAAGGTATATGGATAATACTCTTAGAGGTCCAGTAGAAAAACGTGTTATAAGAAAAGAAGTTCCTTATGCAAAGCTACACTCTATTATGTCAATTCGTAATCCTGGAACAAATAGGGCTGACACAACTGTTACTACTCCTTCAGGAATAACATATAATATGAATGACGTAAGAAATGGAAAAGCTCCATCAGGTTACAGTTATAAATTCTTTGAAAAACCAACAGGATATTTTCAGCAAGGTGGAACTGTAGACAAAAAAGAATCTGGTTCTACAGATCAATTATATGTAGATTTCGCAATTAGATATTTAAAAGCTAAAGGTGTTTCTGAAGATGATATGGTTGATAATGAAGGTGGTTTAAAAGACGAATTCTTAGAAGAAGTTTCTACTGCAATAAATGAAGTAGATTCACCTGATTTTTGGGAACAGTATCAGTCAAATCCTGATGCAACAATTCAATCTTATGTAGAAAGTAAGATGGAACCAGCACAGATAGAAATGGCTAGAAAAGGAGCAAAGCTTAAAAAATTAAAAAAGGGAGGAATGAAATCCAGGAAGTGCAAATGTGGATGTAACCTCACTATGAAAAAAGAAGCAGGCGGAAAAATTAAAGAAGTTTGTGCTTGCGGATGTAAAAATAAATAATATATGACATATTTTACATTTGATCGGAGTACTCAAAGTGTGGAAATTATTAATACTAAAGTATTACTTATAAAGGAATTCAAAGCATTATTAAGTGCTGAAAGAAATAAAACTAAAACTGATCCTTCAGGGGAAAATCAAGAATTAGCTCAAAAAGAATTTACTTATATGTATTTATATTTAGATTGAGAAAGTCCATACTTTAAGTATCCCGAGGAAGATAAACGATTAGCAGCTTTTGAAGATTCAGGCTTAACAGAAGCAGAGTTAGATGACCCCTTATTTAGGGAAGCCTGTAATAAATATAATGAAATACAAAATCAAAATCAATCAATAAGACTTTTAAGAGCATGTATGATGACAATTGATAATGTAATTTATTATTTGGAAAATGTTGATGTAAACGAACGTAATCCTGCAGATGGTAAGCCAATCTTTAAAACCAAAGATGTTATCATGGAAATTAAAGGTGCAAAAGATTTAATTAAATCAGTAAATGATTTAGAGAAAGAAGTTAAAGAAGGAATGGCTAACGACAGTACTCTACGTGGAGATGTAGAAGCTGGATTTTATGATTAAATATGAGTGCAATAATAGATGGTTTACATTGAGATTATGGTCCTAATGATCCAATAGAATATTTTGATTTAGAGAAATCTTATTATATTACTAAATATAGACCTATAAACGATAAAGACGGACTAGATTTTGATCCAAATTGATTTAGAGAAGATGCTATTAGAAAACAAGCTACTGGTAAATACTCTGGAACTATCTATGGATCAAGAAAATATAAAGAATTTTGAGACGAAAGAAAGAGAAGATGTACTGATGGATATGAAGTAAATGGTTACAGGATTACAGGGGATAATTATTTCTTTTTAAACTATTATAATCTTAAGACTTCTTCAGTAGATACAGTAAATCAGAGTTATGGATTTCCAGCTTTCTTAGTTTTTCA
>CAZIGN010000265.1:0-1751 GCA_964538805.1 uncultured Lachnospiraceae bacterium | reverse complement strand
CGGTTGAGGACCTGCTGATAGAACCGTAGGAGATTTAATGAGTCACATTGCTAAAACTAAATATCACGGCAATGAAGATTACGCTGTACAAGAAATTGGAAAAATGACTAATAATAACGACATTAAGCGTTATTTAGTAAATGAAATGAATAACTTGTTTACAGATTATGAAACCCATGCTTCTTCTGATACTACAGGTGATAATTGAAAAGATTTAAGTAAAATAAGAGAGCTTAAGAATATTTTTTCTGGTATAGATACATCTAAAGATATATCTGATGATGATTGAGCTAAAATAGGTTCCTATCTTCAGAACTCAGGATTTGATTGGAATTTAAATGATTATCTAATAACTGATGATGAATTTAAAAGAAGAGAAGAACAGGCTACTGCTGACGAAGCAAAGAAGAAAAGAGATGCTTCTTTATCTTCTTTTGAAAGTCTGGGTATATCTGATCCAGAGCTTAGAGAATCTTTATATAATGATGGATACACTAAAGTAGCAGATAATTTTAATCCTTACCTGTCTGAGTATTTTAAAAATAAAGGATATAATGTTTTTTCTGATGAATCTGGAAAAAACTATAGAGTTTTTAAAGGAAATGATCTAGTTAGTGGTATTTCTGGTCTTATGACCGAAGATCAATTCTCTTCTGATTATGGTAAATATTTTACTGTGAATGATGGGATATTTAGTGTAACAGATACTGCTCCAGAAGGATTTCAACTTCCTACTTGAGCAGATGAAGGAAATAGAGGAAAAGAATTATTAACAGATGATCCAAATTTTAGAAATTATGTAATTACAGGATATTCTAGAGATAATTTTCAAAATCAGTATGATAAAGATAAATTAGGTAGAAGAGATTATACAGGACAATTAGTATTCTCTAATATTGATGGAAGTAGATTTAAAGTTAATAGAGGAGAAGATGGAAAATATTATAAAGACGACGGAACATTATTTGAAGTTCCTAAATTAACTGGATTTGCAGGTACTCAGGGAGCTATCATTAGAAATATAGATGAAGAGTATTTAAATAATCCTAAATCTGCTTTGTATGGAGTTAAAAGTAAAAAGAGTTATTCAGCTATACAAGATTTAGAAAGAGACTTAAATACTGTAGCGAATAATATAAAACAATCTAGGGTTACTGGCAATCTTCAAGTAAATGAAAAACAGCTTAAAAAAATAGCAGAAAGTATAGCATACTATTTAGAATATGATACAAATAATTTTAATAAGGCAGATGAGCTAGCTAAAAAATTAAACAAGTTATATAATGAGCAAGAAAATCCTGAAGATCCAACTTCAGCGTATTTACTTAACTTTAAACAAGGAGGAGTTTTAAAAGCTGAATCTGGAACATCTTTTGCTGCTATAGCAGATAGAGGTGGAAGAACTAAGGGTTCTAAACGACCTTCTGAAAATACAACAGCAACGTCATCTTCTGGAAAATCAGTAACTGTACAAGACGTATCTAATGCATGAAGAAATGCTTCTGGATTAAAAAAAGCTTCTACAATAGCTAGTGCTGCATCTGTGGTTCCAATTTTAGGAGTCGCTGGAGGAGCGACCAGCACAGTACTTGATGCTATAGATGGAGCTCAAGATGGGTGAGATCGTAAAGATACTATGAATCTTTTAGGTAATTTAGGATTTACAGTTTTAGCTGGAGTAGGTCTAGGAGGTGCAAAAGCTGCAAAATTATTAGGAACAGCAGGTAAAGCTGTTAAAGCAGCTAAAGGTG
>CAZIGN010000264.1:0-1759 GCA_964538805.1 uncultured Lachnospiraceae bacterium | reverse complement strand
ATAATGCATACTAGCCTTTTCTTCGTTTGTTCTAACTAAAATAGAACGCTTTGGTGTGTTAGCTACAGTTTCTCTTAATTTTAGTCTGATACATTCATCACACATATCACCTTTTGTTATAGGTCTCTTACATTCTTTGCATCTTTTTTGTCTAGGGACAGTGTCAAATTTTCCAGCTTTTACTAATTCTTTTATAACTGAATAGGAAACTCCTGTTTGCTCTGCTATTTCAACCATAGAAAATTCATTCCCATGTTTTTCCACAAATTCTCTTACTTTTCCATAATCATTCTTCATAACATACTTACAACTTTGGCATATAAAACTTCCTAAGCCTTGATAATCAAGCTTTCCACCACACTCATCACACTTTACTGGGTCCGAGAAAAACTTTCTATTTAATTTTAGATATGATTCTACATCATCAAACATTAGCTTCACCTTCGTTTCATTTCTTGATAAAATCTAATAATATTATACTATTAAAAGCTTTTTCAATCAACACTCAAAAAGCGAACACCTTCGTGTCCGCTTTTTAATATATTTATTCATCCATTTGACTTAATTTTGCTGCCTGATCTGCCGCAATACAGCTGTCTATCAATTCATAAAGGTCTCCATCCATTATCATTTCTAATCTATGTAATGTTAGTTTTATTCTATGATCTGTTACCCTGCCTTGTGGAAAATTATAAGTTCTAATCTTTTCAGAACGATCTCCTGTTCCAACCTGACTTTTTCTATTAGCGGCCTGAGCATTAGCGGCTTTTGCAAGTTCTAGTTCATAAAGCTTTGCTCTAAGTACTTTAAATGCTTTATCTCTATTTTTCAATTGTGATTTTTCATCTTGGCACGATATTACTATTCCAGTAGGTTTATGTGTTAATCTAACAGCTGAGTCAGTTGTATTTACGCACTGCCCACCATTTCCTGATGATCTAAAAACATCAATCTTACAATCACCTGGATCAATAGCTACATCAACTTCTTCTGCTTCTGGCATAATAGCTACAGTTACAGTTGATGTATGAATTCTTCCACCAGATTCAGTTACTGGTATTCTTTGAACTCTGTGAACTCCACTTTCATATTTTAACTTTGAAAATGCACCTTGGCCGTTTATCATAAATACTACTTCTTTAAAACCACCTATTCCATTTTCATTTAGAGACATAAGCTCAATCTTCCATCTATTTCTTTCTGCAAATCTAGAATACATTCTGTATAACTCAGCAGCAAAAAGAGCTGCTTCATCTCCACCTGCTCCTCCTCTTATTTCAACTATAACATTTTTGTCATCGTTTTCATCTTTTGGAAGTAGTAAAATCTTTAACTCTTCTTCTATCTTTTCTATTTCATCTTTGGCTTCGTTTAACTCAATCTTAGCCATTTCACGCATTTCTTCATCACTTTCTTCTTCGAGAAGAAAAAGACTATCTTCAACTGTTTGTTTGGCTTTTTTATATGCGTTATAAGCATTTGCAATTGGTGTTAAATCGTTTTGCTCTTTCATTAATTTTTTGAATCTTTCTTGATTATTTACTACTGTAGGTTCACTAAGTTCTTTCATAATCTCTTCAAGTCTTACTAATATATCTTCTAACTTATCAAACATTTTTATTCCCATGCATATCAAAGTTTTAGCTTTAACATTGCCCTAATATCTAGTTGAAAGAAGGGGCTGCATGATTTCCTTTCTTCTTTTGTCTCTTTCAACCTTTTAACTAGTATTTTTCAACAACTTTGTCATTATAAACTA
>CAZIGN010000263.1:0-1768 GCA_964538805.1 uncultured Lachnospiraceae bacterium | reverse complement strand
AGGTGCATAAAGGAGGCTTTAAATGAAAGTTAGAGCATTGATTAAGTTTAAAGACTTAAAAGAAGATAAAATTAGAGAGATTGGCGAAGAATTTATTATCTCTAAAGAAAGATATGAAGAAATCCTAAAAGTTGGGGTTTTTGTGGAAGAAATTGAAGAGCCAAAAGAAGAGGAAGTAAAAGAAACAGCTAAAAAGAAATAGGGTGAGTTATGGAAACTAAAACTATTGAGGTTGACTTGATAGAACATACTGCAGAAGAGCCTATATCTGAGGAAAACAGTGTTATTTTAAAGGGTGATGTAAATACTTTAGAAGAACAACAAATTGAGGAAACAGAGCAATCTGATAGCTTTTTGAAGGAGGTATATCTAAGACAAATTGAAGATTACTGTAATGTGATTTTTAATACAGAAGATATACCTTCTGGAGTTTTACTTGCTTTAAACGAGTTAGTTAAAACCGACCCTGCAAGATACAATATTACATCTGAAAAACTATCTGATATGTCTATAACTTATAACAATTCTGCTAATGGTATTCCTGCTTATATACGTGCTTGGATAGAACCATATCGCAGACCACATTTAGTGGGAAATAAGAGAAAGAGGCTATATAACAATGGTAGAGGATAGAAGTAATGTAGATGAGCTATTACAAAGACTAGAAGAATTGCAAAGATATAGTGTTAAGGTAGGGGTATTGTCTAAGGTTGGTGGAGAGCTTTTAATGATTGCTAATGTCCAAGAATTTGGAGCTGCTATTCCTGTTACTGATAAGATGAGGGGGTTTTTTAGATATCAGTTTGGTGTTAGTTTAAGGGCTGATACTACTGTTATAAAAATCCCTGAAAGGTCTTTTATTAGGTCTAGTTTTGACAGTAAACAAGGAGAAATTTATCAAAGTGGCGAGCAATTAATTGATGCGGTAATTGAAGGTAATCTATCAGCTATGGATTTTTACAATCTACTTGGGCAAACTTGTGTAAACACAATACAATCTTATATCAGAGATTTATCTAGTCCTGCTAATAGTGGTCTTACTGTTGCTAATAAGGGTAGTTCTAGTCCTTTAGTTGATACTGGTAGGCTATTAGGATCTATAGATTATGAGGTGGTGTCAAAGTGAAATTAAGTGATTTAGATAAATTTAATAATGAACCAATTTTTAACTTTAAAAACCTTATATCTAAATACTCTAAAGGGGCTGTAACTGTTATTAATGGGATTGACGGTTATTATGACATGGCTAATGGTGGTGTTTGGGTAGATGCAAAAGATGAAGAAATAGATGTAGTACCTGCTGCAATAGTTCCACTTTCTAAAGATGATTTAAGATTTTTAGAGGGTGGGGTAATGAGTGAGGACAACAAAAAACTATATTGTTATCTCGGGATAAACAAAGGTGCTAAGGTTAAAAATACTATGGTGGATGGCAAGGAATCGACATATACAATACTACAAGAAAATGACTATACAGATTATGATAGTGGTCTTAGAATATATTATTTAAAGAGGATTGATAGTAATGATTAGAGATATTAGAAATAAGATTGTAGCAGGGTTACATGATTATACAGGGTGTGTTATTGTACCTACTGATAATCCTAATCGCAAACCTTCATATCCTTTTATCAGCTACAAAATAACTACTTTAAATCAATCTACAAATGACAATGGAGTTTATAGTTATGAGTGGGTAGAAAGTACTGATTTAAACTTTAAAAATGATTTAGTTGTTGATATAGAGATACAGCCTTATATAGTTTTT
>CAZIGN010000262.1:0-1780 GCA_964538805.1 uncultured Lachnospiraceae bacterium | reverse complement strand
TGAAAAACGAAGCTGTAAATGCTCTTGGAGATATGGGTGATACTATCATAATACAAAGTGCCGTTATGAGTATTAAAAATGAGTATGCAAAAATAGGAGTTGATATTGATGAAATTCAAAATGCGTACTTATTTAGAGTTGGATTAATGATGGTACTTATGACACTTCTTATGATGATAGTTTCTATATTAGCAGGTCTTATAGCTTCTATAGTATCAGCTAAAATAGGTATGAATTTAAGAGGAAGAGTATTTAATAAGGTTGTATCATTTTCAAATAATGAGTTGAATCATTTTTCTTCCGCATCACTTATAACAAGAAGTACAAATGACATTCAGCAAATACAAATGGTTTCAGTTATGCTTTTAAGAATGGTTGCATACGCACCGATTCTTGGAATTGGCGGTGTAATAAAAGTTCTAAATACTAATACAGGTCTTGGGTGGATAATTGGGGTTGGAGTAGGAACTATATTATTTGTTGTTGTGACTTTAATGGTTATTGCTATGCCAAAGTTTAAGGCGATGCAAGTTCTTGTAGATAAATTAAATCTTGTATCAAGGGAAATAGTTACCGGAGTTCCTGTAATTAGAGCATTTAGCAGACAAACACATGAAGAAAAACGTTTTGATAAAGCAAATAAAGATTTGATGAAAACCCAATTATTTACAAATAGGGTAATGACTTTTATGATGCCTATAATGATGCTTATAATGAACACATTGACACTTATGGTAGTATGGTTTGGAGCGAAAAAAATAGATGCTGGAAATATGCAAGTAGGCGAGATGATGGCATTTATAACTTATACTATGCAGATTGTAATGTCGTTTCTAATGCTTACATTTATAGCAGTGCTTGTTCCAAGAGCAGCAGTTTCAGCAGCAAGAGTTGATGAAGTTATAAACACTAAAGAAAGTATATTTGATCCGAAAGAACCAAAAGATGAAGCTCTAGAAAATGTTGTGGGAAGAATAGAGTTTAGGGATGTTGAATTTAGATATAATGGTGCTGATGAGAACACCATTGAGAATATTTCATTTGTTGCAGAACCAGGTAAGACTACGGCAATAATAGGAAGTACAGGTTCAGGAAAATCTACACTTTTAAACTTGATTCCGAGATTTTTTGATGTTACAAAAGGCGGCATATATATAGACGGAGTAGACATAAGAGAAATAACACAAAACAAGCTAAGAAGCATTATAGGTCTGATACCACAAAAAGGAAACCTGTTTTCGGGTAATATAGAATCAAATATAAAATTTGCAGGTGATTTTGTATCAGATGAAATGATGGAAAAAGCAGCAAAGATTGCTCAAGCATTAGAATTCGTTCTTGAAAAGGAAGATGGATTTAAAAGTGAAATTTCTCAAGGTGGAACTAATGTATCTGGTGGACAAAAACAAAGACTTGCAATTGCAAGGGCTATAGCAAAAGATCCTAAGATATTCTTGTTTGACGATAGCTTCTCTGCGTTAGACTATAAGACTGATACCACACTTAGAAAAGCAATAAAAGAGAATATAAAAGGTGCAACTGTACTAGTGGTTGCCCAAAGAATAAGTACAATTTTGCATGCGGATAAAATTTTGGTTCTAGACGATGGAAAGATTGTCGGAAGTGGAACTCATGAAGAATTACTTCTAAACTGTAAGGAGTATGGAGAAATAGCTTCTTCACAACTATCAGAAAAAGAATTAGGGGTAGGAAAGGAGTAATAAGATGAGCCAGAAAAATTCTGAAAAATTATTGGAAAATAAAGAAAATGAAATGAAAA
>CAZIGN010000261.1:0-1789 GCA_964538805.1 uncultured Lachnospiraceae bacterium | reverse complement strand
AATCAGCTTGTGGCCAAAGTTCTTCCATTAATTCATCTACAGAGGTGATTTTGTCTATCATGTAAGTTTTTGCACCACAAAATACTAAAGAGTTTACTGTGTCACCATTAGCAGATTTGATAAGTGCAGAAGTTATACAATATGGTATTTCAGAAGGATTACATCTTTTTAAACATTTATAACATTTTGTTACTTTTTCATTAGAGGTCTCGCGATCTTTCATAAATACATTTTTAATAGCACGACCAGGCATTCCTACGGGGCTCTTTACGATAGTAATATCTTCTTTTTTAGAGTTGATATAAGCGTTTTTAAATTCCTCATCAGCATCACATTCATATGTAGTAACAAATCTACTAGCTATTTGAACGCCGCTGCAACCTAAATCCATATAATGAAGTATGTCAGTTTTATCATAAACGCCACCAGCAAATATAACAGGGATTTCTTTGTTATATTTTTCTTCGTATATTTTTACAATTTCAAGAATTTCTTTAACTTCTTTATCATAGTTATAGTTTATCTTTTCATATTCATCTATTGCTTCATTAGAATAACCAAGATGACCACCTGCCATTGGACCTTCTATTATAACCATATCTGCGGTAGTTTGATAATGCAAATCCCACATCTTTAAAAGTACTTTAGCGCTTTTTGGTGGGGAAACTATAGGAGCAATTTTTATATCAGATCCTTTAGTAAACTTAGGTAAATCAGTAGGAAGTCCTGCACCTGTGATTATTATATCAGCACCGTTATCTATACAACATTTTACATATTCTTCGTAATAATTAATTGCCCACATTATGTTGACACCAATAATGCCACCGTTTGATATTTCCTTTGCTCTTTTAATGTGGTGAGCAAGGGCTTTTAAGTTAGCTTCTTTGGGATTCTTTTCAAATTCAGGATCTTTAAAGCCTGGTTGAGCAGCAGAGATTACACCTATTCCGCCTGCTTTTGCAACTGCTCCAGCAAGAGAAGATAAGCTGATTCCAACTCCCATTCCGCCTTGGATTATTGGTTTTTTTGTAAATAAATTTCCGATTTTCATTAATTAGATTCCTTTCAATCTTGTAATATTAATAGCCATAACGGTTATCTTGTATAGTATATGTAGTAAAGATAACTACATAAAAATATACTATATTATAGTTTGATTGTCAAACAATTTTATTTACAAAATATTATTGACAAGATTTTCAAAATGAGATATAGTTTGATTGTCAAAGTAATATTTTAAATTGATAATATCTAGCGTAAAAGCTAAGAAAGGAGCAAAGGAATGGATAATAATATTTCAAAGATTAACAGTCTATTAATAGAAGTTTACGATGATATAGGATTGATTGAAGAAAGAAGCTTAAAGAGCGGTGCTTTTAAAGATTTATCAATCACAGAACTGCATACATTAGAAGCAATTGGTTTATATAGTTCTAAAACCATGTCGGAGATAGCTTTTGCTCTTAATATTACTACTGGTACTTTGACCATAGCCATAGATAAGCTTATTAAAAAAGGTTATGTAAGCAGAAAAAGAAGTGAGACAGATAGAAGAATAGTTAATGTTACACTCACGAAAAAAGGAAAACTTGCGTATAGAATACATGAAAAGTTTCATTTTGATATGGTAAGAATGGTTCTAGAAGATTTATCAGAAGAAGAAGGTGCGGTTCTTATAAAGAGTTTAGACAAACTTAATAAACATTTGAAAAATGTTTTCAGCAAATCATAAATTATTAAACAGCGTTAAACATGTTTAAATCATATTTATAAGAAGAAACATAAA
>CAZIGN010000260.1:0-1795 GCA_964538805.1 uncultured Lachnospiraceae bacterium | reverse complement strand
TCAAGAGCAGATACCAGAAACGTAAAGAGCGACGGGAAGCGGCAGAACGCAACCAAGTTGAAGGGAAGTTTGGTCAGGGCAAGCGTGGATATGGTTTAAATGATAATATCCTGGCCAGACTGTCCTCGACGTCAAACAGTTGGAGCCGACTAATTACTATTTATTTTAAATGTCACAAGTTCTTCATTTTTTGAATTATAAGCGTAAATAATTTCGTCATTCTCGTCTATTGCAATATAACTAACATCAATATTCAAATGTAAGGAATACATTGGGTTCCCATTCCAATCTAAAACAAAAACCTTTGAACTTTCTAATGCATTGCTTAAGTTATCTCCAATTACTTTATTAGCATACAGTAAGTAAATATATTTTTGAGTGCAATTAGCATCCACAAAAAATATCTTAGATTTTTTGTTTATTGAAGATGCTGTATAATTTACTCCATCACCATCGAAATTAAAACTGGCTATTTTTCCTTGGAAATCGAAAATTTTTACAATTTTGTTATTTTCTTTCACCTCTAATATTTCAATTATCTCAGAATCTCTTCCCGCAAAGAAAAAACGCTTTCCGTCTGGTCTCCTCATTAGATGACCTTGAAAAGCCAAGGCCTTATGAAGATTGGTAATTTCTCTACTATAATCGAACTCAGGGTAATCATAGAAAGAAGAAATGCTTTTACCCGCTTGATCCAATAACAGATACCGTCCATTCATAAATCCGCCTAATGCAATATAATTTTTGTATGCCACAGGGATCACACTTATAATTTTCTCTGCAGGATCAAAATCTACAACTTTCTCTGGTATATAACTACCTCCTTGTTCTATATTTACAGAAAACAATGAGTTTTGAGTACTGCTATAAAAATAGAAATTATTGTCAAATACCGTCAGCGTACTGGGCATCATCACAATCTCATTCGGGCCTTGACCGAGTTTCCCAAAGCGATTTAAAGTGTTGTTTTGAATATTTGTTTTAGAAAAAAAATACTCATTATTATAATCATATGCTATTATTTGATTATTATAGATCAATAATTTGTATATTTTGGAATAAAACTCATCATTTTTGACATCAAAACTCTCATAGTCTAATGATTTAATTTTTTCAAATCTCATCTCAAACCCATGTGATTTTTCGTTGTTATTACAAGATGAAATTGTAATACATAGAATTAACAATAAAAATAATTGTGTTTTCTTTCTCATTTATGTACTATGTTATTGAGAGGGTGGTTAAAAATGCGATACATTTATAACTCACCCTCAATTGATTAAAAAATACATGTTCTTTAAGAAGTACGCAAGCCATAAAATGTTTTATCATAACGAACAACACAAATTGCAATTACTTGTGTGTTGCAAGAAAACACCTCGACAGGATCCTCGGATTGTGCTAAAGCCTCTACATTGTTCAATACCAAATCCGAAATATCTGATTTATTAGTTAGACCTTTATTGACACTGATGCCAAGTACAACTAATAGTGTGACAATAAAAATTCCATAAAAAATTTTATTTTTCATAATACAAATGTTTTTATTTTTTGTTAAGCACAATTACACTATGCTATATATATCCTTTCAATAGCTAAAACCACGTAAGCTTCTTAACACTTGTTTATTTTGTACCTTATTTAAACCTCCTTTCTTTTATGTTTCAAGTCAATTACAAACATATAGATAAATACACAAACCAAAAAGTGGATTATTGTAAAGATTCTGTTTCAATTCTGTTTGTTATCTTTTTATATTTGTTTCAGAAAATATATTAAACATAATAGTTATTAT
>CAZIGN010000259.1:0-1822 GCA_964538805.1 uncultured Lachnospiraceae bacterium | reverse complement strand
ATAATCAAACTGCAAATGACTTAACTCCTTTACAAAGAATTGAGACTCAATCTATCTTACAAAAATATACTACTCATAGTATTAGTTCTACAGTTAATCTTCCAGAAGATGTTTCAGAAGATACAGTAGAGCAATTATATAGATTAGGATATGAAATGAATTTAAAGGGTCTTACTACTTATAGATCTGGAAGCAGATCAGGTATTCTTGTACAAGTTAATAAACATGAACCCACTAAAGAGAGGCCTGAAGAATTACCTTGTAAAGTATTAAGATTTAAAAATGAAAAGAAAAATTGGATTGCTTTTGTAGGTGTTAAGGATGGACTTCCTTATGAGATTTTTACAGGGATTAATGATTTAGATTCTTTTCCTATACCTTCTTATGTAGAAGAAGGAGTAATTATTAAAGTTCCTTCTGAAGATAGATCTAGATATGATTTTAGATATGTAGATAACTATGGATATACTAATACTCTTGGAGGTTTAAATAGAATATTTAATAAAGAGTATTGGAATTATGCTAGATTTGTATCTGCTTTATTAAGAGAAGGTACTGAAGTGGCCAGCATAATTAATATTATAGAAAAGTTGGAGTTCAGTAATAAATCTTTAAATTCTTGGCAATTTGGTATCATAAGAGCTTTAAAGTCTTTTATAGAAGATGGAACAGCTGCTAATGAAACTTGTCCAGAATGTGGAGGATCTTCTGTAGTATATGAAAGTGGATGCAAAACTTGTAAAGATTGTGGACATTCTAAATGCGGATAAAATGATAAAAAGATTAAAACAATTCTATTATGTTTATATAGCTAAAAGAATAGATAAAGAGTTAGCTGTAAAACTTATAATAGACAAGGAATTGCAGAAATATAATGTAGATATGTATTACGTAATGGAACATCCAAAAATTAATGGAGAAGACTGGTTTACTTATTATACATTTGATTCTGAGAAAGAATTTAATCGTTGGAAAAAATTCTCTTTAAAGATTCTTAAAAAAGCAATTCCTTATGCAGATGATTATATTTTAAATAGAGAATTTTCCCTATTAAATTTAATGTGGGGAATAAGAGAAAACTATGAAAGAAATAAAAATAATAAATAATTCTAATAATCCATTACCTAAGTATGCGACTGCTGGTTCTGCTGGTATGGATTTGTATGCTAATTTAACTGCCCCTGTAGTTATTAAACCAGGGGCAAGAGAATTGATACCTACTGGGTTACACATTTCTCTTCCTACTAATTTAGAAGCACAAATAAGACCTAGAAGTGGTCTTGCATTTAAACAAGGTTTAACTGTACTTAATGCTCCTGGAACTATTGATTCAGATTATAGAGGTGATATAGGAGTAGTTCTTATAAATCTTGGTAGTGAAGATGTTACTATTAACTCCGGTGATAGAATAGCTCAGATGATTATTTCTAAATATGAACAGATCACTTGGGAAGAAGTAGATTCCTTAGATGATACTGAAAGAGGCTCTGGAGGATATGGACACACAGGAATATAAAAATTTTTTAAAAGGAGAGATAAAAGTTCCGGAAACATGGAATAATCACATTAAAGATATGCTAGATCAGTTTAATGAAGTTCTTAGAATTAAGTGGCTTCCTAAAGTTATGTCTGATTTAGTAATTAGATTTAGTGATAAAAATAAGATAAAAGAAATAAAAACCAGCTTTGGAGAATTAAAAGTAGTAGGAGACTTTTCTGCTAAATTAAACACAATTATTAAAAACACTAAGACAAAGTGTAGAAATACTTGTGAATTTTGTGGATCAGAAGGAACTGAAAAAGTAACTTTTAAAAGTTGGGT
>CAZIGN010000258.1:0-1827 GCA_964538805.1 uncultured Lachnospiraceae bacterium | reverse complement strand
TGATAAAACAGGATTGATTAAAAGAGCATAAATGCCGGCACCATTAAAGGCAGAGATGACTGCAACTAACCCCGTGATGATTTGAACGATAATAGTTCGCTTAGCAATAAATTTAAACTCTTTATTTTTGTATAAGAGCGCATTTGGAACAATATTAATGGTGTTGAAAAACAGACTTAGTGAAAGAATCCTGCAAATATTGACTAGCTGTGGTGAATTGTAATAATTAGCAATGAGACCCGCCGACAGATAGAATAGAATGGAGATTATAATAGACAACCAAAAAGAAAATGAAAATAAGTTGCTTATATCTCTTTTATTAAGTTCTTTATTCTGTACTATGGCCGGTGCAATTCCTAAATCACTTATTATTCCGAAAAAAGTAATAATAACAGTCGCCACAGCAACTATCCCGAAATCATCAGGAGACAGTATCCGTGATAATACTGCGGTTATAATCAGGGAAATAAACATTCCACTGTATTTGGAAATAGCAGTAAAACCTATACCTGAAATTAGTTGCTTCTTTATTGAGGACATAAAATAAACAAATCGATATTATTTAAAGATTATTCAAAAGAGTCTCCCATTGCATTACAATCTTGTTTATTGAAAAATCTTTAACATAACTTAAAGATATCTCGCTCATATTATTTAATTCTTCAATTTCTTTATTCGCGATTTCTTCCATTTTTTCACAAAGGTCTAAAATACTTTCATTTTTAAATAGAATTGCACAACCCTGATCTTTTAACAATTCTTCCGCTACTGGTATATTCGAAGAAATAATAGGTAAACCATATGACATTGCTTCTAGAAGAACTAATCCAAATCCCTCCCATCGTGAACTCAATACATATACACCTGCTTTTTTAAAATAATCTTCAACCTTTTTAGTGAAAGGATGCAAATTAATGCGAGATTCAAGTTCATACTTTGCTATAAGAGAAAATAAATAATTCTTTTCAGGTCCATCTCCAACAATATCTAATTTCCAAACCTCATACTTTTTTGCAAAGAGGGCAAAAGCTTCTATCAAGATATCAAAGCCCTTTGCTTGATGTGAAAAACGACCCACAGCCAGAAAGGTTTTATTATTCTTATATTCTGAAAAATCAGATTTTATCGTCAAAGGGTTGTATATAACAATAGGAGGTCGTTTAAACTTCAAGTCAGTGAGATATCTTCGCTGATCATAAAAAGAAAGCACTATTATTTGATCAAGACGAGGAATCATAAAAGAAAAATACTGTTTTAAATCCTTCAAATAAGGTGATTTAATTTGGAAGAACGCATCATAAGAATTATGCATCCACCCTATAACTTTCCCATTTAAACTATCTTTTATATTTGCTAAATACAATGACAAGAAAGCGTGAACCCCTACAATAACATCATATTCACCTTTATTTAAGAGATGTATTAAATATAATCGTTTTCTCCTTGGGAATGAACTATACCTGTACAAATTAGAAAAAAAGTTATTTTGAGGGAGAATTTTTTTGTACAATAAACTATAGAACTTGGATGGCAGATATTCATAAAAAGGAGAATCGGGATAGTTTATGAATTGATATTCAATCTCACTTTCTTGCAAGTCATACATAGATATATCTTTCATTGAAGGATCATCATGGGTCACAATTGTAACCTCATGTCTCTGAGATAACTCTTTTGCAATTACAGACAAGACACGCTGTACACCCCCAAAAGAAAAAATTGAATCACAATAAAAGCATATCCTCATAATACAATCAAACTGTTATCCATTGTTTAACCTGAAAATCATATTTCCTAATAATTTTGGCGGGATTCCCCACAACCACA
>CAZIGN010000257.1:0-1852 GCA_964538805.1 uncultured Lachnospiraceae bacterium | reverse complement strand
AATATAAGGAAGCTCAAAAAGAGGTAACTACTTATGGGTATAATTGGAAAAGATATATTAATCCAATTACTGGAAGAATACATACTACCTTTAAGCAATTAATGGACACGGGTCGCTTATCTTGTGGTGATAAAAGAGATGGAACTCCAAATTTACAAAATATTCCTAGAGATGAAGAGACTAGAGCGTGTTTTGTATGTGAAGAAGGCAATGTTTTAATAGATGCTGACTATTCAAGTCAAGAACAAATTGTTCTGGCAAATTTTTCTAAAGAAGTTAATTTGTTAAATTTCTATAAACAGGGATTTACAGATATGCATAGTTATGTAGCTTTTCTTATGTATAAGGATATTAGAAAATGTTCTTTAGAAGAACTTACTCCTGATAAACTATCTTACATTAAGTCAGATTATCCAGAAAACAGACGAATAGCTAAATCTGCTGGCTTTGCCATTAATTATGGAGGAAATGGCAGTACTATAGCAAAAAATTGTAATTTATCTAAGAAAGAAGGAGATTTTGTATATAATTCATATTTTGAAGCATTTCCTAATTTAAGAGATTATTTTGATTTAGTTTTTGCAAGAGCTTCTCATTTCGGATACATTGAATATAATAATGTAACTAGAAGGAAATATTTTTTCAATCCAGAAGAGAATTATTATTTCAAGTATAGAGACAGAATTAATGATAAATTATTCTGGTATGAGGAAGCAAATCCTAGAGAAATTAGATCTAAATTTAATGAAGCTCAAGGAGCAATCGCGAGACTTGCTCAAAATTATCCTATGAAGAATGGGTGACTATGTAGTAATATATAGTTAGAATCGGGTGAATTGCTGGAAAGCTAAGTTCATATTATGAATATGCCAATCAGCAGCCAAGCCAGTGAAGTTCATTATGTAACTGGAAGGTTCAGAGACTAGAGAGTGAGTAGAACAAACAATAAACTCTCATAAGCGCCCGACACCTCTGATTTAGAGGTGATGATATAGTCCACGCCATTATGAAAGTAATGGAAGATTTTTATCAAAATTACCCAAAAAGTTACAAAATAATTTTGTAAATTTATATTTTAATATAAAATATAGAATTATGAAAATTTGTAAAATTTGCGGTAAAACAGAAGAAGAAGTTAAGTTTTATGGTAATTATAAAACTAAGTGTAGTAAATGTGTGAATAAAGAACAGAGTAAAAAGAGGGCAGAGAAAGCTGGAAGAGTATATAAACCAAAGGAAGAATTAGATATTCCAGAAGGTTTTAAAAAATGTACTAAATGTGAACAAATACTTCCAGAAGATTCTTTTTATCTCGTAAATAGAAGAGGGAAACAAGCTAGGTATTCTAGATGTAAGGAATGTGAACGAAAAATAGTTCTAGATCATCCCAATAGAAAAGAATATATAGATAGATCAAACGCTAATAAGGCAGCTAAAAGAGATTCTGATCCAGAGTATAGAGAGTATCTTAATGATATTAAAAAAACTCATGCGAAATCAGATATTGGAATAATATCATATATGTTATCCAGAGCAAAAAGAAGAGCAGCTAAAAAAGGTGTTGATTTTGATTTAGACGCTTCTGATATTACACTACCCACACATTGCCCAATATTAGGAATAGAGTTAGAAAGAGGAACTAAAGATAATTATGAAAAAACATATTCTTTAGACAGAATTGATAATTCTCTTGGTTATGTAAAAGGAAATGTACGAATAATTTCCCAACTTGCTAACTCTATGAAAAATTCTGCTACACCAGAACAACTTAAAACTTTTTCTGAAAATATATTGAAATATATTGATAAAAATTAACGTGATTCAAGGATCCTCAGCTGATATTACTAAATAT
>CAZIGN010000256.1:0-1868 GCA_964538805.1 uncultured Lachnospiraceae bacterium | reverse complement strand
CCTCTCCTCTATTTTTAATAATAACATAATAATAATAAAATAATATGAGTTGTATACCAGTTAGTTTTAACGGAATCGCATTAGACTGTGGCAACGTTGGAGGTGTAAGAACCTTATACATTGCAGACGTTCTTAATGTTGATTTAGTGACCGCAGCAGAAGGAGAAATCACAGCAATCACAATGAAATCTACCGAGAAATTTAAGAAATTTGAGTTCCGTAAAGGAAATGCTAATTTTGTTTCTAGTGGGTCTAGAGATGACCAAGCAGGAACTAGTTTTGTAGAAACAGTAACTACTGCTTCTTTTAATCATATGGAAACTGCAAAGAGAAAAGAAATGCAAGGATTAGCAACAGCTAATACTTATGTAATCGCAGTAGATGAGAATGGCAAAGCTTGGTTTATCGGATATGGTTCTTATAATGGTGGAACTGTAAATGCTAATACAGGAGCTGCTATGAGCGATGCAAATAATTATGAAGTAACCTTGACTTCTAGAACTGTTGAGCTTCCTATGGAAGTAGCAACAGCTGTTTTAGAAACTGTAATTTAAATAATTAATTAACCAACAGAAATAGGGTGAGTGAAATACACTCGCCCTTTTTTGTTATAAACTTAGAACATATGATATATTTATCAAAAAACAATCAGGCTGAAATCGTAACAGATAATGTTACAGATTCTTCACCTGAGATAATTGATGTATATTTAGATGATGTTCTGATAGGTAATTTTGAGAATCTTTCCACAAGTGTTAAATATATTAAATTCTTGTGTCCTAAGTTGGATATGCAAGAGAAAGAATACACAATGAAAATATACTCTTATGGTGCTCTTCTAAAGCAAGAGCTTGTAATAGTAAAAGATTTATCTAAATTTACCCCTAAATCAGTAACTAACCCTAAAACAATCAAAATGTATGAAAAGTAATAGACTTTCCTTTATAAGCTTTGTGAGCGAGATTAAGGATTATATATTTAATCCTAATCAAAAATATATTTACTGAGGTGCAAATAATGATACCCCAAGTACTCTTTTAAAGTTATATGATACAGTACCAGAGCATTCCTCAGCAATAAACTTTATATTGTCGAATGTAATTGAGAATGACATAGATGAAATGGATTATTGGACACTACAAAAGCTGGCACTAGATTATATATTATTTGGTGGCTTTGCCGTTGAAGTTGTAAAATTAAGAAACAATAAGTACCAATATATTTATAAAGATATATCTTTAATAAGATTAAATCCAGATAAGAATAAAATAGGATTTTCCGAGAACTGGGGAAACTATAAAAGTGATGTTGAATGGTTTGATAAGGTAGATAATCTAGGTGAAACTGGTATATATTTATTTAAGAACCCTAAGACTAGAGGTCATTATCCATCACCTAGGTATATATCAGCCTTTAAATCGTTAGATACGATGAGAGAGATATCTTCTTATCATAATAATAATGCTAAGAATGGTTTTACTCCTAATGTTGTTATTAACTTCAATAATGGAGAACCCGATGAAGATACTAAGAGAGAAATAGAGAATAAATTAAAAGAGAAGTTTACTGGAGTTAATGGTAGTAAGTTTATTTTATCTTTTAATGAATCAGAAGAAACTAAGACCACTATTGAGAAACTCGATAATGATAACTTAGACCA
The DNA here is from genome assembly GCA_964538805.1 of uncultured Lachnospiraceae bacterium. Lineage (GTDB taxonomy): Bacteria > Bacillota > Clostridia > Lachnospirales > Lachnospiraceae > CAZIGN01. Next base: position 208 of record CAZIGN010000256.1, on the reverse strand, counting down.
ACGGTTTGAGACCTTACAGAAGTTCTTACAGAATCAAATTATTGTTGCTCATCAGATTACATCAGCACAATTAATAGGTGTTACACCTGAGAACCAAGGTTTTAGTAAAACTGAATACGAAGAAGCTATGGAGATTTTTGAGGAGAATGTAATTGCTGGATATAGAAAGGAAATTGAATATGGACTTTCAGAGTTATTTGGTAAAGAT
>CAZIGN010000255.1:0-1879 GCA_964538805.1 uncultured Lachnospiraceae bacterium | reverse complement strand
CAATAAACATAGCAGCCTTTCATACCTCTTGTCATAAGTGTTCTATATGTATTTTTTATTATCTCATCAGCTATTTCATTTGCTTTTACAGGATCTTTTTTATACATTGATTTAATGCCTTTTAGTGATTGATCTGTAGTCGCTCTTTTCGTAAAATCTGTAACTATTTTTCCATTTTCACATCTTAGGTCATCACCTATGATAACACCCACATAATCAAATTCTAAGCCTTGTGAAGTATGAATACAACCTGCTTGATTAACTGAGTTTTCATCAATCGCAAAGGTTGTAGAATTAGAAAGATTCCAGCTCATTTTAAAATCATCTATGGTTATATCATATATTGAATCATCGTTTTTTCCTTGCTTTATCCAGTTCCAACAATAACCCGCAAGTATACGAGAACGGTTTCTTATATGATTTTTTTCTATTATCAAACTCTTAAGTTCATTAGGTGAGTCTATTATTCTTATATCATAATCAATATCCTTCATGTCATAATTAGCTGTTTGTCTAATATCTAATACGTCATCTAACCAAGCTAAATATCCATTTGAGCCATTACAGCGAAACTGAGAAAATAACTCTTGATAATATATAATTGCATTTTCTTTTATTGCCCACTTTTCTATCTCTTCTATAGTTCCAATATCATTTATTGTAACCTTTTGACTCTCATCTATAAAAAAAACACTACACTTAGAAGCTTTAATAATTTCTTTAACTTGGTTTTCACCAATATTATGAAACATTCCCGATTTTTCATTTAACCTATGTGCTTCATCTACAAGTATTGTGTCAATTACATTTTCAGGCACATTTGAGTATATTCCAGAGCCTTTAAACATATTGTCAACACTACTTTTTCTCATCTCACCTTTTAATTTTTTTTGGTATACATTTCTAGGAGCGCTGTTTTTAGACACATATTGGCAAAATTGCTCCATTGACGTCAAATCTGATAATAGATTTATTGCAACAACTGTTTTACCTGTTCCTGGTCCACCTTTTACAACTACAACTCTTTTCTTTTCATCTATTTGCGATTGTTTAGAAATGTTTAGTATCTCTTCGTAGACTATTTTTTGTTCATCTATCATTAGAAATTCTTTGTTTCCTTTTAACATTGCAGCTAAAGAATCTTGTAATGATTTTGATGGTCTTATTTTTCCGTTTTCTATTTGGTAAAGTAGTTCTTTATTATCACCCTTTTTTATAGATTTTTTAATAAAATTTCTTAATTGCTCAACTTCACCTCTAGTAAATGCAGGTGCTTCTTCTAGATAAGTTTCATACTGTGACATATCTAACGGATCATTTTCTCTTCTTCTATAATTATGAAGGTATGAGCAAGGTGATAGTAATATATCCTCTTGTTGCACTGCTTCATTATAATCTTTTATAAGCATTGAATATGACCATGCTTGATAAGAAGGATGTACAACCCTTCTGAGTGCATTTCCTGTATAAGTTTCTACTAAAGCATCTAATCCTTCTACAGCTTCAATTTTATCCCATTGTTTCAATTCTATAATTACTACATTACCTTTATTAGATAAGTCATAACCAGATATCAAAAAATCAACACGTTTTGATGTTTGAGGAATATTATATTCAATTGCAATTCCAACATCATTTGGAATTTTATCATCATGTAAAACTTTATACATGTATTCTAATGAATTCTCCCATGAACGAAACTCTCCCCTAGCTGTTTGCCTATGCATTTTTTTATAAATGTTTTCTTCAATTTCAACAGCAATTGAATCTTTTTCAACGCTATCTAAAAAATCTACTTTTGTACCCTCATAAACTATCATTTTATATTCCTTTCATTACTGTTCTAGTCTGTTTCTAGTTGGTTTTTTATCTTGTTAAC
>CAZIGN010000254.1:0-1888 GCA_964538805.1 uncultured Lachnospiraceae bacterium | reverse complement strand
AAAGGAAGATATGCTCTAAGAGTAATGATTGATTTAGCAATGAGTAACACTGAAGAATTTATATCTTTAAAAGACATCGCAAGCAGACAAGAAATTTCAATGAAATATTTAGAGTTAATCGTAGCGATGTTAAACAAAGCGAATTTAGTAGATAGTCAAAGAGGCAAAAAAGGTGGCTATAAACTTGCAAGAGAAACTAAAGACTACACAATAGGAGAAATACTAAAGCTTACTGAAGGTAGCATGACTCCAGTGTCTTGCGTTGAGTGTGGATCTAAGATTTGCGATAGAGTAGAAAATTGTGTTTCATATCCACTTTGGAGCGAACTAGACAACCTTATAAATAATTATTTAGAAGGCGTAACTCTTAAAGATTTAATCGAAGGAAGAGTTAAGTTAGAAAACCATAGCTAATAAATAATATAGAAAAAGTATTGGAATAATAATTAAATAATTTAATAAGTATATAAGGATGATAGATTATAATAAACAGGTCATAATAGTATTGAAACAGGAAATAAAAAATAGTCTTAATGAAAAAAACATTAGACTATTTTTTGATTTCCTATTGACACGATAGGAATTAAGTGGTATCTTAAAATCCTAGAAAAGTTATAGGTAATTATACTTTTATATAAAAAGAAAGGAATGTATATAGATTTTATATACAATGGTATAATATGAAAATTTATGTAGATAATGCAGCGACAACAAAGATAAGCAAAGCTTCTTTAGAAGCAATGATGCCAATATTTCAAGAAACATTTGCTAATCCTTCAAGTCTTCATACCTTTGGACAGCTAGCAAGTGAAAAATTAACAGATTCAAGACATAGGATTGCAAAGATTATAAAAGCACAACCTACAGAAATATATTTCACATCGGGTGGTACAGAATCAGATAATCAAGCGATTATATCGGCGGCTTATTTGGGTAAGAAAAAAGGTAAGACACACATCATTTCTACTAAGTTTGAACACCATGCAGTTTTGCATACCCTAGATAAACTTCAAAAAGAAGGTTTTGAGATTACTTTGTTAGATGTTGGTTCGCAAGGGATAGTAAAAGTAGAAGATTTAAAAGCAGCAATAACTGATAATACAGCTCTTGTAACAATTATGTATGCTAATAATGAAATTGGAACAATTCAACCAATTAAAGAAATTGGAGACGTCTGTAAAGAACACAAAATTTTCTTTCATACCGATGCGGTACAAGCAATTGGTCACATAGACATAGATGTTGTAAGAGATAATATTGATTTATTATCTATCTCAGCTCACAAATTCAATGGACCTAAAGGTGTTGGGGTTTTGTATGCTAAAAAGACCATTAAGCTAACAAGCATAATAGAAGGCGGAGCGCAAGAAAGAGGAAGAAGAGCTGGAACAGAGAACCTTCCTGCGATTGTTGGAATGGCAGTAGCACTAGAAGAGACAAGAAGTGAGTTTGATGAAAAGAACAAAAAACTTATCAAATTAAGAGATAGACTTATAGAAGGCTTAAGTACCATAGAACATTCTAGATTAAATGGTGATAGAACAAACAGATTACCAGGAAATGTTAGTTTTTGTTTTGAAGGAATAGAAGGTGAAGCACTTTTATTATTACTCGATAGTAAGGGAATAGCAGCGTCTTCTGGATCAGCATGTACCTCCGGGTCATTAGATCCAAGCCATGTATTATTAGCCCTTGGCTTACCGCATGAAATTGCGCATGGTTCGCTTAGACTATCACTTAGTGAAGATAATACAGAAGAAGAAATTGATTATATTATAAAATCAGCAAAAGAAGTTGTATCATATCTAAGAGATATTTCCCCTGTGTGGGAAGATAATATGAAAAACAATTCATTTTATTTATAAAAGAATAAAACAAAAGAATAAAA
>CAZIGN010000253.1:0-1892 GCA_964538805.1 uncultured Lachnospiraceae bacterium | reverse complement strand
TTTTAAATAGGCAAGCGTTTGTTTTTAAATACTAAAATACTTCCAACAAAAAGAGCAATAATACCAGCAATGTAGATAATTAAAAAATTATAATTTGCGCTGCCATTAACGATTTTTATAGGATCATATAAACCGTATATTGACAAGTCTTTTAATATTTCTGCGTTTTTTGATGCTCCACCTAACATATTCATTAGTAGAAAAGCAATCGGAACTCCAGCTCCAAACCCCAAAGCAAATTTTGATTCATTGAAAAGTGATGAGAAGAAAAAACAAATCATAATAACAAACATATTTAATATCATAGTTACAGCATTTATTCTTAAGTAGCCTAAGGTATCTAGCTGATTTGGGAATAATAAAGCAGCTGTGATATAGCCAACAGCAAAAAGTAGGCAAAAAAGTATAAAAATACTTAGTAAAGAATAAGTAGCTAAAGTAATAATTAACTTAACTCTTGATAAAGGTGTGCAAAGAATAGAAGCTATTGAACCATTATCTACAGTTTTTGCAACAAGTTTGTGGCTGATTATGATGCAGTATACCATAGGGAAAGCAAACATTAAAAGGCCATATAACCAGCTTGCCAAATAAGTTGTTAGACTATTTAAGCCCTCAGCAAATCCCATTGCTTTCATCAGTTCTTTTGGAAACATTTCAAGCATAGCACTCATAGCGCTCATATCTTCAGGGTTATACATAGAAATCATTATGGTTGTGTACATTGTTAATACAGAAAAAAATATCAATAGTAAAACCCAGTTTTTTTTCAAAGAAGTTATTAATAAAGTAAGACTCATATAGTATCCTTTCTGTTGAGTAGATATAGTGAAAATTCAGAATAAATTTAATTTTTTATTATATATATTATACTTTATAAAATTTCATAAACACTTCATCTAGAGTTTGTTCTTTTGCGTCAAAGCTTAAAATTTTATGTTTTGAAAGTAGTTTTATCAATGTATCAATATCTTTAGAGGTACTGTAGATTTCTAAAAATTCTTTGGTTAAGTTAGATTCTTTTATGAAATCGGATTCGATTTTTGCATTTTGAAGTTCGTTATATAACAGAGTATTGTCAGTGGTTTGGACTTTGAAAGCCTTTCTTTTTGACTCCTTTAGCGTGTTAATATCAGACTTAGCAACAATCCTTCCTTCTTTAATAATAAGAACATTGTCACAAGTTTTTTCTACTTCTTCAAATATATGGCTAGACATAAGTATAGTTTTACCTTTTTTTCTTTCACTAAGTATAAGTTCGATGAAGGTATTTTGCATTAAAGGATCTAGTCCGCTTGTTGGTTCATCAAGAATCAAAACTTTTGGATCATGCATAAATGCTGCTACTATTCCAAGCTTCTGCTTCATGCCCTTAGAATACTTTTTGATTTTACCTTTAGGAGATAATTCAAACATATCTAATAATTTATTTTGTAAAGTTTTTGATTTTGAACCTCTTAAATTATGTAAAAATAAAAGATACTCATCACCAGTCATACCTTCTAGAAAAGTAATCTCTCCGGGTATATAACCTAGAGAATTCATTATTTTTGGGGAATCTTTTGTACAATCAAGATTATTAATTCTCGCTGTTCCTATATCAGGCTTCATAAAACCCATTAAAGCTCTTATGGTAGTTGTCTTTCCTGCGCCATTAGGGCCAAGGTAACCAATAGCTTCGCCTTCTTTGACGGTAAAATTAATATCAAAAATACCTTTTTTGCTAGGATAAAGCATCGTTAGATTATCAACATTTATCATAGAATAGTCTCCATTTCTTAAAATTATTTGGTTTATAAAAAATACTCTTGAATAAATTGAAAATTATAAAAGAATTTAAAACATAATAAAAGAATTTAAAAAACTATAAAAGAATTTGAAATATCATAAAT
>CAZIGN010000252.1:0-1893 GCA_964538805.1 uncultured Lachnospiraceae bacterium | reverse complement strand
TCCTAATCAACCTTTTAACCAGTTTATGACACCAACAAAAAAGAAAAAATCAAAAGCTTTAATTGCAATTATCATGGCAATTATTCTAGTTGGAGTAGGTGTTTTAGGAGTTCTTTATTTTGATCCATTTAAAAAAGATGAAGATAACAAATCATATTTCGAGCATATTTTAAACACTAATAATAAAGACATTTTAGTTAACGATTCTGTAAACACTACCATATTTACAATTACTGCTTCTGGAAAAGTTGAGTCTGTTAAATTAATAGATAAAGAATCAGGTGATACGTTTGATATGACCGATACAGGTGATATTAACATCGGAGATGAACTATCTAATGATGGTGTTTATTCTTATCTTGCAACAATTGATAACAAGTCAGCTAAGCTAATAGATTATTATGCAGAGTTAACTATAGACGGCAAAAAAATAAAATCAAATACTATCTCTATTAATGTATATGAAGCTCTAACGGATGCTGAAGCTAATACAATAAAAGAAGTATACACCAACGCTACTCTTACTTCTGCAATTAGCAAAATAATTGCAACTGATAGTGAGAAAGAAAAAGACAGTGCGCTAGATGAAATAGTTGCATATTTTAATGGTCTAGAAAAAGACGGAACTATAAAAGGTCTTTCAGGTGGAAAAAAGGATGGATCTATAAGTTTTGAGTTTGCAAGTGGTGTATTAGGAGGTTTCATCTTAGATGCAGATGAAGAAACCTTTGAAGCCTATATGGAATCAGCAAATGCTATTACTAATGCAAACCTTTCTTCATCATCTCTTCTTAATGCTAGTTCATCATCAAGTTCTTCATCAGATGATAAGCTTCATGTTCCTGATACAAAAAACACAGTAGGTAGTAATAAGGTGCTTATCTTATCTTCATTTACAGAAACCCCTTCAAACTATACTTCTTCTTACACAGCTTTAAAAGAAAAGTATGATAATTACAAAGATTATGATTTTGATACTACTATTAAATTTAATGCAACTTTAAGCGATTATAGGAGTTTAAATGGATATGGACAAATATTTATTAATTCACATGGTTCAGTACATAAAAACAATCCTATTATTTGTTTGGATGAAGAAGCTACTACTGAAAATATTAAAACAAACAGTGCAGACCTTAAAGCAAAAAGAGTTGCAGTGTTTGGAACTGCAATTGACACAGATGCAACTTATGCAATACTACCTTCTTTTATAGAACATTATTATACAAATAGCAGATTAGACAATTCATTAGTATACATGTGTATCTGCCACGGTTTCCATAATAAGAATCTAGCAAATGCATTTTTAAATGTTGGCGCTGGTGCTGTTACAGGTTTTACAGATAGTGTATTAGTATCATTTGACCGAAAGATTATTGGTACTTATGTTGATAAGTTATTAGAAGGTTTGACTGTAGAAAAAGCAGTTGATGAAGCTATAGCAAAACACGGTACTAACGATTCAGATAGTACCCCTGCTTATTTTCAAAGAGTTGGTAACCCAAATCTAAGAATTCTAAATACGGGAATTCATAACGGAAGTTTCGAAGAAGGCTTAAAGTATTGGGCTCCTTCAGGTGATTCTAGAGTAATAAGTTCTCTTCAAGATATTTCAAATACACATGGATCATATATGAGTATCATAAGTACAGGCCTTGGTGCTATATCAGATTCAAATAGTACCGTTTCTCAAACATTTATTGTTCCTGGTGATGCTACAACAATCAAATTCTCATATAACGTTGTATCTGAAGAACCACTTGAATATGTCAATTCAGCATATGATGATGTATTTAAAGTAGTAGTGGTTTCTGAGGGCAAAGAAGAAACTATTGTTTATGAAAATGTAAATGATTCCGAATGGATAGAGGTTGGAGAGAATTATTTCCCAGG
>CAZIGN010000251.1:0-1900 GCA_964538805.1 uncultured Lachnospiraceae bacterium | reverse complement strand
AAAATGCAATAAAAGGATTTGAAGATAAGATAAGGAGGAAGTTGGAGAAATGAATCCATATCAATTGTTGAAAACACTTGGTTATCCAGTTGCTTACATGAAATTTGATGAAGTTGTTCCACTTCCCTACCTTGTTTATCGTGGTGGTGGAAGTAGTAATCTGGTTGGAGATAATCGAGTGCTGTATAGTGATTATAATTACACAGTCGAATACTATTTTGACAAGAAAAGTACAGCAACAGAAAGAAAGATAGAAGAATTATTTAATGTAAATGAAATCCCTTGGAGTAAATCGGAAGATATTTACATTGATACAGAAAATATATTTTTAATAAATTATTATATATAAGGAGAAAGAAATGGCTAATAAAGTTAAATTTGGATTAAAGAATGTACACGTATGGCCGATAACAGAAGCGTCTGCAGAAACTGTGACATACGGTACAGTTATAAAAGTTCCTGGAGCGGTAGAATTATCCCTTGACGCAGCGGGAGAAGATAATAAATTTTATGCAGACGATATTGTATATTGGAATCAATTTAGTAATAATGGATACGAAGGGGATTTAGAAATTGCTCTAGTTCCAAAAGAATATAAGATTGAAATTTTAGGAGACATTGAAGATGGTAACGGAGTATTAATCGAATCTAATACTGCTAAACCGAAAAACTATGCAATGGCTTTTGAATTTGACGGAGACGCTAATCAAACTAGACATATTTTATATAACTGTAGCTCATCTAGACCAGCTGTAGCATCTAGAACTAAAGAAGAGACTGTTGAGCCAGTTACAGAAACATTAACAATTTCAGCAAGTCCGGCAATGGATACTGGATTTATAAAAGCAAGTATTGACGCAGGTCAAACTGGATATGAAGAATTTTTAACTACACCATATGTTATGGAACCAGTAGTGCCAGGTGCATAAATATAAGAATATAACTATATAAATATAACAGGAGGTAAGTATGAAAAAAACATTGACAATAGACAATCAAGAAGTCGGTTTTGATTTTAATATGTCTACTTTTATAGTTTTTAAATCACAAACTGGAGTAGACATGTTGCCAATTTTGACGCAACTTACAAGCGAGTTACTCAAAGGAACCGAAGATTTATTTGAAGAAGGTAAAGATATTACCACATATGATGTGGGAACAATATTAGAAAATGTTTACAGTGTAGAAATGGTAGATTTGCTTAATTTTGTATGGAGTATGGCAAAAACTAATGATCCACAAATACAAGAGCCAGTCAAATGGTTTTCTCAATTTGAAAAATTTGAACTAATTGACGTGTTACAGGAATTGCTAGAGATTGTATTACCTTCAATGCTCAGCACAAAAAAGTTGGAGAGCTTGAAAAAGATGTTTCAAGCGAGGACGACAAAATAGTAGATACAGACATATTAATGACTGGGGCAATCACAAGAGGGTTGTCTCTTACGGATTTAGAAAAAATGACAGTCGGCCAATTAGTGGATTTTTGTATAACCTACAACGAATCCATGAAACCAAAAGACGAAAAGAAAAAAGAAGAAACAAAAATAAGACGAGCGACTCAAAAGGACTTTGATAGATTTTAAAGTCCTTTTTTAATACATAAAAAAAAGGCGGTGAAAAATAATTTGGCTGGAAATATAAAAGGAATAACTATAGAACTTAACGGTGATACCACTAAATTAGATAAGGCTCTAAAAGATGTTAACAATACTTCTAGGGATTTAAACAAAGAACTTAGAGAAATAGACAAATCTTTAAAATTTAATCCAGGTAACACAGAATTATTAACTCAAAAACAAAGAGCATTGGCCACCGCAGTAGAAAATACAAAAAAGAAATTAGATACTCTAAAGAACGCACAAAAACAAGCGGCTCAAGCATTAGCAGAAGGTAAAAT
>CAZIGN010000250.1:0-1910 GCA_964538805.1 uncultured Lachnospiraceae bacterium | reverse complement strand
GCTCTTATTATTTATCAAATGGGGTATTATTAATGTTTTTCACATATAGTGGCTAGTTTTTTAATCTTTTTAATTATTGTAATTTTTCAAATTCATTTAATAATTCACTAAACACTTCTAGTGCTTTTTCAATTGGTTCGCTGCTACTCATATCTACTCCAGCTATCTTTAAAAGATCTATAGGATCCTTAGAACCGCCTCCACTTAAAAACTTTATATAATCTTTTACGGCTTCTTCTCCTTCTTCTAATATCCTTTTTGATAGTGCAATTGCAGCAGAAAATCCTGTGGCATATTGATATACATAAAAAGGATTGTAAAAGTGTGGTATTCTAGCCCATTCGATTTTTATATCTTCATCTACTATTATCTTGTTTCCATAGTACTTTTTGTTGAGTTCATAGTACATATCTGATAATATTTCATGATTTAGTACACCACCTGCTTCAACGAGTGCATGAACTTCTTTTTCAAACTCAGCAAACATAGTTTGTCTAAACAAAGTCCCTCTAAACTGTTCTAAAAAGTAGTTTATTAAATACTTCTTTTCTCTTACGCTAGAAGCGTTTTTTAGCAAATAGTTAATAAGTAGCGCTTCGTTACAAGTTGATGCTACTTCAGCAACAAATATCTTGTATGCAGCAGTTATGTATGGTTGGTTCTTATCCGAATAATATGAATGAATTGCATGACCCATTTCATGTGCTAGCGTAAATACATTGTTAAGATTATCTTGGTAATTCATAAGTACATATGGGTGCACTCCATAAGCTCCCCAAGAATATGCGCCACTTCTTTTCCCAACGTTTTCGTATACATCAACCCATCCCGACTCAAAGCCTTCTTTTAATATGTTTACATACTCTTTACCCATAGGTTCTAGAGCTTTTATTATTATTTCTTTTGCTTCATCATATGGTATCTCGACTTTATAATCTTTTACCATTGGAGTATAAAGATCATACATATGAATCTCTTTAAGTTTTAGTGTTTTTTTTCTAATATCTACATATTTATGCATCTTAGAAAGATTGTTTTCCACAGTATTAATGAGATTCGTATACACCTCTAGTGGAATATTACCCCCATCAAGTGCTTTTTCTATTGAAGAGTTATATTTCCTTGCCTTTGCATAAAAAACAGCTTGCTTAATGTTTGCATAAAATGTAGCACCTAACATGTTCTTATAATCCGAGTAACTTTTATACATAGCTTTAAATGCTTTTTTTCTAACAAGCCTATTGCTACTTTCTAAAAACTTAATATATCTTCCATGAGTTAATTCAACTTTGTTACCTTCTTCATCAATGACTTTTGGAAATTTCAAATCTGCATTATTAAAAAGGCCGAATATATCCTTTGGTGCACCACTTATTTCTTCTGTCATTGCTATTAATTCTTCTTCTTTTTTACTTAATATATGTTCTTTTTTTCTAATCAGATCTGTAAAAAACTTTTTATAGTTTTTAAATTCTTCTTTAATTGTAAATGTTTTTAATCTTTCTTCTTCTATTTCAAGTAATTCTGGATTTGAAAATGAAGTTTCTTTTGAAATATCTATCATAAGATTTTCTGCCTCTGATGAATATGCTTGATATGTAGAAGATGTTAAATCCTCATGAAGCTTTTGATTAGCATACACATATACTCGCTCAGAAATTATAGAGATTTCCACTTCTAAATCCAGATATTCTAATATTATCTGATCTGATTCTTTTAATCTTCCTTTGTAACTAGATAATTTCTTGTAATCTTTTCTTAGTTTTTCTATATCTTTTTCAAATTCTATATCTGTTTTGTAAAGATCTTCTATCTTCCACTTATTTTCTTTTTTCACTTTGTCTCTTGTAATCAAATTGTTTTGCTTCATAATTATCTCCATTTAAATTTTTTACAATTCTTCTTAATAT
>CAZIGN010000249.1:0-1917 GCA_964538805.1 uncultured Lachnospiraceae bacterium | reverse complement strand
TTATTCAAGCATTTTTATTGCCTCAATTTCACTTATAGGTCTTGCAATTAGATATCCTTGGATTTTATCACAACCATAATTTATCAAGCATTCTTTTTGTTTTTCAAACTCAACACCTTCAGCGATTACAATGTGTCCTAATTTATGTGCCATTGATATTATATCTTCAGTTATTTCTTTATCTACATCTATTTTCATCAACCTATCGATAAAAGACTTGTCTACTTTTAAATAGTCAATTTTCAGATCTCTCTCTCTTGAAAGCGATGAATATCCTGTACCAAAATCATCAATCGATATCTTAATATCAGCTTTTCTCAATCGGCTCAAAATATTATTGATTTCTTCATTATTAGAAGCAAATATAGATTCTGTTATTTCAAGCGTTATATTGCTAGGATTTACCTTTTGTTTTTCTATTATCTCCATAACATCATCAACGAAACCTCTTTTTAATAGTTGTATTACAGAAATGTTTATAGATATACTTATATCTTTATAGTTCATACTTTCTAATTTTTTTAAAAATCCTAAAGATTTAATTATTATCTTTTTACCTAAAGCTATTATTAACTTTGTTGCTTCTGCTATAGGTATGAATTCTAAAGGATATACCAAACCTAGCTTTTCTGTGTTTAATCTAGCCAAACTTTCAAATCCTGTTATCTTATTTGTCTCTAAATCAAATATTGGTTGATACACTAAGAATAGCCCATCTTCTACATTGTTATATGCATTTTTTGATAGTTCGTCAATTATTTCTTGCTCTCGCATAATCTCTTTTTCAATTTCATCATCATAAAAACATATTCCAAATTCTCTGCAACACTCTATCATTGCTTTTTCAGAAGCTATCATTAAAACTTTAATTATTTGGTCTACATCCTTCATTTCATTTGTTATCTCAAGAATTCCAATACCTCCTGAAATTCTTTCAATCATTAATATAAGCTCTAACCTATCTGATATTTTTTCACATAATTTTCTTACTTCTTTTTTGCTGTATCCTTTTATGTAATAAACATACCTATGTTCATAAATATTAAAAAGTGTAATATTTTCATCACAAAAACTACTTAGCGTTTTTACTATTTTTTTCACTATTCTTTGAATATAGTGAAAGCCATAATTTGATGTAAGAAGTTGTATGGCGCTAAGATTAATCCCAACTAGTATTTTAGGCTCTGAATTATTTTTGTTAAATTCATCTTCTAACATATTTATCATATAAGTACGGTTATATAATCCTGTCCATTTGTCATGCTCATTTTCATATTTAAGCTTGTTTTCCATCTCTTTTCTAGTACTTATATCAAATATTATTCCTTCTAATGCAATTATTTCTCCCTCTTCATTATAAATCGCCTCACCCATCTCTAGAACCCATTTTTCTTTAGAATTCTTCGTAACTATCTCATATTCTTCGCTAAATTTCTCTTTTTTTTCAAGAGTTTTTGTCCATTTACCCCACAATATTTCCCTATATTCTTCTTTTATCACATCATTAAATGATATTTCTTTATTATATAAAAGCTCCTCTGGTTGATATCCTGTTAATGCAAAACATCCTTTTGAAACATACTGCATAGTCCAGTCTTTATCGTAATTACACCTATAGGCTAATCCTGGCAAATGTGAAAGCAACACCGACTTACTTCTTTCACTTTCTTTTAGCTTTGTCTCTGCTTCTTTTCTTTTTGTTATATCTTCTATAAGTACTATATGGTCTAGATTGTTTTCTTTATTTCCAAGCTTTGCTAAAGTCAGATGCAACCACGCTATATTTCCATCGGGTTTTATAAGCCTCTTATCCATTGAATATCCATCTATAATACCTTCTTTAAATGCCTTGTAATTTTTCAAATCCTCTTCTAAATCATCAGGATGTGTAATATTTGCCCACCCTAATTTAATCAA
>CAZIGN010000248.1:0-1931 GCA_964538805.1 uncultured Lachnospiraceae bacterium | reverse complement strand
ATATAAAAACCTCTACAAAGTGCAGAAATGCACTATTTTTTTGTCAAATCTTATATTTTATTCTTGAGTAATATTGAGTATTGTGTTATAATATAAGGAGTTGGAGGTATTACTATGCGATTACAAATTTCACGTTCGAAGAATTCCGCTTCACTATATGTTATTAAATCAACATACATCAACAAAGTTCATTCAACACAAATTGTAGAAAAACTAGGTACTGAAGCGGAACTTAGAGAAAAGCTTAACGGAGCTGACCCTTATGTTTGGGCAAAAGAATATATAAAAAATTTAAACGAAGAAGAAAAACTGCAAAAAAGAAATGTTACTATATCTTATTCTCAATCTAAATTTATTGAGCAGGATGAAAAACGTTTATTTAATGGTGGATACCTGTTTTTACAACAGATATACAATGAACTAGGCTTAGAAAAGATATGCAAAGATATTTCAAAAAAGTATGACTTTAAATATAATCTAAATTCCATTCTATCTAGATTGATTTATGGCAGAGTTTTATTTCCTGCTTCAAAACTTGCAACCAATGAATTTTCTAAGAAATATATTGAGCAACCTGATTTTGATGCTCATCAAATCTATAGAGCTTTATCTGTTATTGCAAATGAATCAGATTATATTCAAAAAGAAGTTTATAATAATAGTCTTGCATCTGTTAATAGAGATACTAGGGTTATATATTATGATTGCACTAACTACTTCTTTGAGATAGAAGAAGCTGATATAGATGGATACAGGCAGTATGGCAAATCAAAAGAAAACAGACCTAATCCAATAGTTCAAATGGGACTATTTATGGATGCTAATGGTATACCGCTTTCTTTTGATATAACACCAGGTAATACCAATGAGCAGGTTACTCTTAAACCTTTAGAAAAGAAATTAATATCTGACTTTAAGATGTCCAAGTTCGTTGTATGTACTGATGCTGGACTTGCATCTAATGCTAATAGAAAGTTTAACGATGTAGCTTCTAGAGCTTTCATAACAACTCAATCTATAAAAAAGCTAAAAGGACATCTTAAAGAATGGTCACTTGATCCTACTGGTTGGAAATTATCAGGCAGCAACAAATTTTATGATTTATCAACACTTGATGAAACTGCTGACTATAATAAAACTTTTTACAAAGAAAGATGGATTAATGAGAATGATTTAGAACAGAAACTTATAGTTACCTATAGTTTAAAATATAAAAACTATCAAGCAAAAATAAGAAACAATCAAATAGAACGCGCTATTACAGCTATTGATAAAAATCCTTCTAAACTAGAAAAAACGAATCCAAATGATTTTAGACGCTTTATTAATAGTAATTCTTTAACTACTGATGGTGAAATAGCTTCTAAGAAAATCCATTCTATTAACGATAGCAAAATACGAGAAGAATCTATGTATGACGGTTTTTATGCCGTTTGCACTAACCTTGAAGATGATGCATCTTCTATTATTAAAATCAATCAAAGACGTTGGGAAATTGAAGAATGCTTTAGAATTATGAAAACTGAATTTGAAGCTAGACCGGTTTACCTTCAAAGAAAAGAACGCATTAAAGCTCATTTTATGACCTGTTTTCTAGCACTAACCATCTACAGAATTCTAGAAAAAAAGACTAATGAGCAATTCACTACAGAACAACTCCTAACAACACTTAGAGAAATGGACTTCTTAAAAGTTAGGGGCGAGGGATATATTCCTACTTATACAAGAACTGAAATAACTAATACTTTACATGATACCTTTAAATTTAGAACAGACACTGAGATAATTTCCAATGAAATAATGAAAAAAATTATAAAAAGTACGCAAAAACCAAAAACATTACGCAAAAAAATCAAATAAGTAAAAGTCCTCTTTCCCTTGCACAGCATGGGTTTGGAGGACTTTTTTCTCTTTCAACTGTCAAAGACAGG
>CAZIGN010000247.1:0-1956 GCA_964538805.1 uncultured Lachnospiraceae bacterium | reverse complement strand
TTTTATTTATTTTTCATCTTGAGTCTCATTCATCTCTTTGTAAAACTCATCTAAATCAGAACCATCACCTATTGAAAAATCAACTTCTGCTTCGCCATCTTTATTATTGTCGCTTTGTTCGTTTAAGACAACTTCATATTCTGAATCTTTCTCATTAGTATATTCGCTTTGTTCTTGATTGTAATCATTTGACTCAGCTTCTATTGTAGTATTAACTTCATCTTCGTTATTACTAATAGCTAGCGTTTCGTCTTTTACTTCACTATATACGTATTCTTCATTTGCTTCTTGATCTTTAACTTTAAATTGACTTATTTGATTTTTAAGATCTTCCGCTAAGTTCCTTAATACTTCAACAGACTCAGCAACATTTACAGCTGTAGCTGTTAATTCTTGCGTTGAAGCTGATGTTTCTTGAGCGCTTGCAGCATTTTCTTCTGAAATAGCACTAAGATTAGTTATAGCATCAATAACCACTGCTCTTACATCATTAAGTTGTTCTATAGTATCTGATATAGCATTTATACTAGCAACTGAACGCTCAACACTTACATTAACTTGATTGAACGATTCTTTTGTCTTTTCTAAGCTTTCGCCTTGAACCTTCATAGCTTTTTTAACATCTTTCATTGTTTCAACAGCTTTATCTGAGTTAGCATTAAGAGTGTTCACTATAGATGCAATCTCTTGAGCTGATTGGCTAGATTGTTCTGCAAGTTTTTTAATTTGTTCTGCAACAACTGCAAAACCTCTTCCAGCTTCTCCTGCTCTGGCTGCTTCAATAGATGCATTTAGTGATAAAAGATTAGTCTCTGTTGCAATTTCATCTATAACAGTTGTAGCATCGCCAATTTTTTGAGCAAATTCGTTAGTTTCATTTGTTTGTCTATATATTACATCAACTGCTTCTCTTGTCTTTACAGTTACTTCACTAAGTTTTTCCATAGCAGTTAGGGCTTCTTTACTAGACTCGGAAATCTTTCCTGAGTTCATGTTAAGTTGTTCTATTGCATAAGTTGCAGCTTCCATATTCTCGCCCATTATAGCAATTTGTTTTGATGCAGTTTCAGTTGATTCTGCTTGTGCCATAGCACCTGCTGCTATATCATTAACTGCTTTTTCTATTCCTTCAGTCGTAATAGACATTTGTTCTGAAACTTCATACAATCCTTCTGATGCTTCTGCTAAAACTTTTGATGTATCTGTAACATTACCAATAACGTTTAGTAGATAATCTCTTATCTTTCTTGTAGTCTTTGCTAATTGTCCTATCTCATCATTTGAAACACTTTTCTTTTTAATCTTAACTGTTAAATCACCTGTTGCTAAAGTATTATTAACTTTTCCAACATATTTTATGTGAGAAATCATAGTCTTTGCTATTAAGAAACACAAAACAACAAATAATAATAATGAAGTAGCAACCATTATTATAATTGAATTAGTAGTTGTTTCTGCTTTTTGATCTGCCTCTTTAACTATTGCTTCCTGCCATAATTTAGAGTATTTTTCAACAACTTTTAAAGCCTCTTGATTTCTAAGATAGTAATCTTTAAGCTCATTTTGAGAATTAGTAATGTCTCTTGGCTCACTTAATCTTACAGCTGGTTTTAATCCGTCCTTATATTCAGCAAAAAAATCCGTTGCATTTTTAAAAGCCACTTCATACAAAGCTTGTCTTAATTCTGGAACATTTGGCAATTTATCTTCCCAATATCTGTAAGTATCGCCAAGTGTTCTTTGTAATATAGACATCTGTGTGTCTATTTCTAATCTCTTGTCTCCAGAATCAGCAGTAGCATATTCTAACGCTTTTATATATGGTTCCATAAGTGATAATGGTGAGATAGATGAATCTCCGTGTAATTGATGCGTCGTTATAATATCGTCATAAGATTCGCTACCGATTCTAATCTCACTTTCAAAAACAGCCGAAAACAAAGCAACAGCTATAAT
>CAZIGN010000246.1:0-1960 GCA_964538805.1 uncultured Lachnospiraceae bacterium | reverse complement strand
AATCGAGTAGGAGGCTAACCATTATTTGATTAGCCGACCTCTCACACCACCGTGCATACCGTTCGGTACACGGCGGTTCTTTAGTTTTCACATATTTTCAAGTAATAGTCAGTCAAGGTTATATATCCTAGATTGGCTATTTCTTTATTGGTTAGTACACTATTTAACATAATTGATGAACGCCATATTCCTTTTCTGCAATTCGCCAATTCATGTACTTTCCATTCAGGTATATGATATTTTCGTATCATCTTATATCTAGTCTTGACTTTCTTCCATTGTTTCCAATATATTGCTCTGATTTTTCTTCTTAACCATTCATCTGTTTGCTTGAGTAATGCTTTCATGTCTGCTAATGAATAATAATTTATCCATCCTCTTATAAACTGTATTAGTTTCAATTGTCTATACTCATTTCCCCATCCATTGTTTCTTTTGGTTAGTTCTCTAAGTTTTAATTTCATCTTTTCAATTGATTTCTTGTGCACTCTTAGTCTACATTCTCCTCTATATCTATAAAAGCTATATCCTAGAAATTTAACTTTACTTATATGTGCAACTACTGTCTTTTGAGCATTGACTTTAAGATAAAGTTTCTTTTCTATAAAAGGCACTATTGATGCTAATGTCCTTTGTGCACTTCGCTTACTTTTTGTAAATATCATAAGGTCATCTGCATATCGAACAAATCTATGTCCTCTTTTTGTTAGTTCTTTATCTAATTCATTTAGCATTATATTACTTAGTAAGGGACTTAACGGTCCACCTTGTGGCATACCTACTTTTGTTTCTGCAAATACACCATTATTTATTACTCCTGCATTAAGATACTTATGGATAAGTGATATTATTCTACTATCTTTTATGGTTCTTGATAGTATTTCTATCAGTTTACTTTGGCATACTGTATCAAAGAACTTTTCTAAGTCCATATCTACTACATATGCATATCCATCATTTACATTGTCTTGGCATTTCTTTAATGCATCCTGTGCACTTCTTTTTGGACGAAAACCATAGCTATTGTCAGAGAATTGTTTCTCATAGATTAGTGTTAACACTTGCGTTATTGCTTGCTGTATTACTCTATCTACTACTGTTGGTATTCCTAATTCTCTAACTTTACCCTTTTCTTCTTTGGGTATTTCTACCCTACGAACAGGATTTGGCTTATATTTGCCATCTCTTATTTGCCTGATTAAGTTTGCTTGGTTGTTTCTAAGAAACATTAGAAGTTCATCTATGCTCATCTTATCTACTCCGTGAGCTCCTTTATTTGATTTTACTCTTTTATAAGCGTTATTAAGATTATCCTTTTGTAAAATCTTATCTAGCAAGCTCGCATCTTGTAAATCTGTGATGGTAATGTTGTTTTCAGTAATCTCACTATGAATCAACACTTCTGCATACTCTTTCGATTCCGTCGATACCATTTGCTGATAGCCCTCTTTATGAAGTTTTCTGTTTTCATTTTCATAGTTAGTTACATTCATTCACTTTTACCTCCTAAAGTTCCGTCCTTCCCTTAACAGTTGCAACTATCAAGGTACTATGACTTCTGCTGACTTCTCATAACAAATCTTATTTCAACCATAGCTACAAATGTTATATTGTTTCTGCTATGTCTATGAGATCTCCCCAGGTAAGAACACAATCTTCCTCTCCATATATCTGCCATATTTACAACTATTATTTCCGAGTAGTTATTGGACTTTGACTTGTTTAGCAGTCTTATCCATAATAGTTGCCTGATATGATTTCTGTTCGTCAGACCAGAGATTTGCCATCCGACTTCCTTCAGATTCGCAGTCACCCACGACACCCTTGTCATTGGCTATGTCTTTCCCACTACTAGGGCAGACTAGGGACTTTAACCCTTAAGATTGTGCCCATGCTGGGCACACTAAAAAAAACAAACAGCGCTAAGCCGTTTGTTTTAGTTTTTATGTTTACATATATA
>CAZIGN010000245.1:0-1966 GCA_964538805.1 uncultured Lachnospiraceae bacterium | reverse complement strand
TTTTTTTGTCAAATTTTTTTAACATTTTACTCGTACATCATCGTAGAATATGATATAATATACATATATAGGAGGTTTCCATTATGCGTATTAGCACTAAGAAATCAAAGAATCATGAATTTATCTATATCATTAAAGATTTATACAATGATGGTTCTCGCACTACCAAGACTTTTATGAAACTTGGCAAGGTAGATGATTTATGTAAGGAAAAGAATATGTCTCGTGAGGAAGTCATTATCTGGGCTAGAGATTATGCCAAAGAACTCACTTTAAAGGAAAAAGAAGAAACACAAGATACTATCATTCCCTTTTCACCTGATAAAATCATTGAAAGAGATATTGAACGACAATTTAACTGTGGTTATCTATTTCTACAAGATATTTACTATAAGTTGAGAATCAATGATATCTGCAGAAATATTAAAAATAAATATAAATTCAAATATGATCTTGATGCGATATTATCAGATTCAATATATTCTAGAACATTATTTCCAGGAAGTAAGCGTTCTGCATATGAAGATGCTTTTTCATTATTAGAAAAGCCTAAGTATGAACTACATGATGTTTATCGTGCTTTATCAGTACTTTCTAAAGAAAATGATTATATTCAATCTGAATTATATAAAAATAGTCACTTTATAAAGAAAAGAAACACAAGTACGCTTTACTACGACTGCACCAATTATTATTTTGAAATTGAAGAAGATGATGACTTTAGAAAATATGGAAAAAGCAAAGAAAATAGACCTAATCCTATTGTTGGAATGGGATTAATGATGGATGGTGATGGTATTCCCTTAGCTTTTGATATGTATGAAGGAAATAAGAATGAACAAATTACATTAAAACCATTAGAAGAAAGAATTATAAAAGACTTTGAATTATCTAAATTCATTTACTGTAGTGATGCAGGTCTTGCATCAAAGAAGAACAAGAAGTTTAATAGTATTCATAATAGAGCTTATATCATTACTCAGTCATTAAAGAAGTTAAAAAAAGATGATAGAGAAGTTGCTTTAAAACATACTGGATTCTTAGAAGTTGGAGGTAGCACTGCCAATAGAATCAATATTGATGATATTGATTTTACAGATGAACAAAACAGAAACAGATTATTCTATAAGGAAATCCCAATAGAGGAACCAGTACAGGAACGTTTAATCGTGACTTTCTCACCAAAGTATGCGATCTATCAAAAGAACATTCGTGATAAACAAATACTTCGCGCAAGCAATAGAATTCAAAGTAATGGTAAACTAAAGAAAGCAAGAAATAATCCAAATGATCCATCAAGATTCATTGAAAAGATATCAACAGATAAAAACGGTGAAGTGATAGAAGAGTATTATATACTTAATCAAGATAAAATAAATGATGAAGCTATGTATGATGGATTCTATGCGATTACAACCAATCTTGAAGATGATGATATAAAAGCGATTATCACAGTATCTGAAAGAAGATGGCAAATAGAAGAGTGCTTTAGAATTATGAAAACTGATTTTAAGGCAAGACCAGTCTATGTTTCATTGAAGGAACATATAGAAGCACATTTCCTGACATGTTTCATTTCACTCATAGTCTATCGACTATTAGCAGAAAAACTCGAAAACAAATATACAGTTACAGAAATACTTGATACCCTGAGAAATATGGAAATGGTTGATACTCAATACAATGGCTATATTCCTGCATATAAGCGTACTCAATTAACGGATGATCTTCATAAAATATTTGGATTTAGAACTGATTATGAGATTATAAGCAAGAAAAAGATGAGAAATATTATTAAAAACACGAAAACACAATAATTTACGCATATTCGCTACAAACGATAAAAGCGCCAGAACCCTTATCCAGTAAGGGGTTAGCGCTTTTTATTCTTTTTTAACTGTAAAAGACGGGATTATATCAAAAAAGTGAAAAGAAGTCTAATTGTCCTTATCTTAAGAATATGTAA
>CAZIGN010000244.1:0-1984 GCA_964538805.1 uncultured Lachnospiraceae bacterium | reverse complement strand
AAATGTGATTAAATAAACTCAAAGGAGTTGAAAATCATATGAAGCATATTACAAATTATAAACCTAAAGATTTTGCAGAACTACTAAATGTGTCAGTTAAAACACTTCAAAGATGGGATAGGGATGCTATACTCATAGCTAAGAGAACACCTACAGATAGGCGTTATTATACTTATGACCAGTATCTTGAATTTAAAGGTGTTAAAAATGATAACACTAGAAAGATGGTTATATACACTAGGGTTTCCACAAATAATCAAAAAGATGATTTATTAAATCAAGTTAAATTTCTTCAAGACTTTGCAAATGCTAAAGCAATGATTATAGATGAAATTATTCAAGACATAGGTAGTGGGCTTAACTACAATCGTAAAAAGTGGAATAAATTAATCGAAGAAGTTATGGAAAACAAGATTGATACAATTATAATTACTCATAAGGATAGATTTATCCGTTTTGGGTTTGAATGGTTCGAGAAGTTTTTATTGAAATTTGATACGAAGTTGTTAGTTGTAAATAATGAGTTTTTATCCCCACAAGAAGAACTTGTTCAAGACATTATATCAATCCTTCATGTTTTCAGTTGTCGTATCTATGGATTAAGAAAATACAAAAAGAAAATAGAGGAGGATGAAGAGATTGCAAAGAGCATACAAAGTGGAATTAAAGCCAACGAAAAAACAGATACAGAAAATTAATCAATCATTAGGTGTTTGCAGATGGCTTTATAATGTTTATCTTTCTAAAAATCAATCTCTTTATCAAGACTTTAAAGATGGAAAATTAGACAAGAAAAAAGCCTTTATGTCTGCTAATGACTTTGATAAGTATATCAATAACGAAATCAAAGTTTTAGATGAATATAAGTGGATTAATGATTGTGGTAGCAAGGCTAGAAAGAAAGCTATTTGTAACGCAGAATTATCTTTCAAGAAATTCTTTAAAGGAGAAGCAAGGTTCCCTAAATTTAAGAAAAAAGGTAAATCTAACGTTGGTTTATATTTTCCAAAGAATAATAAAACCGACTGGAAAATAGAACGTCACAAAGTTAATATTCCTACTTTTAAATGGGTTAGATTAAAAGAGTTTGGTTATATACCAACTAATGCAAAAGTTATTAACGGAACAGTTACAGAACAAGCAGGGAGATATTATGTATCTATTGTTTGTGAAGTAAATGAAGTAAAAAACCATAAGAAATCAAGTAAACCAATAGGTATAGATTTAGGTTTGAAAGATTTTGCAATTATGAGCAATGAAGTGACTAAGAAGAATATTAATAATACTTCAAGGGTCAAGAAATTAGAAAAGAAATTAAAGCGAGAGCAAGTAAGACTTTCAAGGAAATATGAGTGTCTTAAAAAGGAAAATAAAAATAAAAAAGGAGAAGCTACTAGACAAAATATCCGTAAGCAAGTAGTTAAGGTACAAAGGATTCATCAAAGATTATCTAATATTCGTACTGATTACATTAACAAGTTTGTTTCTGAAATAGTAGAACAAAAACCAAGTTCGATTACTATTGAAGATTTGAATGTAAAAGGTATGATGAAAAATCGCCACCTATCAAAAGCAGTTGCTGGGCAAAAGTTTTATGAGTTTAGAATAAAGCTTACTAAAAAGTGCAAACAAAATAACATTGAAATTAGAGTAGTGGATAGATGGTATCCATCTTCTAAAATATGCTCATGTTGTGGAAATGTTAAAAAAGACTTAAAACTATCAGATAGAGTATATGTTTGCAATGAATGTGGATTAGTAATTGATAGGGATTTACAGGCTAGTATTAATCTAAGAGAAGCAAAAACTTACAAGATAGCATAATCACGTTACTGTAAGTATGTACCCAAGGCTATTTGGGGAATTCAAGCCCTTGGAGTGTCACATCAAATGAAAGTAGTGTATTGTTGCAATCACAAAATCAGACACGTTGAACAGGGAATAATCTCGATATGGGTAGATTTGTCCATATTTTGAGTAGCAG
>CAZIGN010000243.1:0-2008 GCA_964538805.1 uncultured Lachnospiraceae bacterium | reverse complement strand
CCTGAGTTTGGTACTTGTATACTTCAATAATCGGCCATACCTGTTACTAGGTATGGTTTTAAAATGTCAACAATATGTTATTTTATTGTTGTGAAATCATGCGAAGTATGTTATGATGTGTAGAGGAGTTGATTCTATGTATCTTAAAAAAACTAAACTTAAATCTGGCAAAACCTTTTTATCCATCGTTGAAGGGTATCGTGAAGATGGTAAATCTAAATCTCGTACTGTTAAAAAAATTGGATATCTTGATTCTCTTGAAAAAGATTTTGACGACCCTATTACACATTTCACTCAATTAGCTAGAGACATGTCTCTTAAGCAACAACAAGACTCTGCTTTGTCTATTTCTATTAACACTAACGATACTATTGATGTTGGTCATAATTTATTTAATGTGGGATATCTCCCTCTTAAATTAATCTATAATGAATTAGACTTATTTACTCTATTTAAAAAAGTACACAGGAAGTCTAAAATTGAATACAGCCTAAATGATATATTTCAATTACTTATCTATTCTAGAATTCTATTTCCTGCTTCTAAAAAAGAAACGTTCGATAATAAAGATCGATTCTTCCAACCTTTTACTGGAATCTCTTTAGATGATATGTATAACTCATTAGATAACTACGATTCTTTAAAAAAAGATATCCAACAATGGATATGGAACACTACTAAAGATACCTATCATCGTGACGCTTCTACCTCATACTATGATTGTACTAACTATTATTTTGAAATCGCTAATAACGATATCGATCTTCTTGATGAACAAGGAAATATCCTAGAAAAAGGATATCGTAAAAGAGGCCCTGAAAAAAACAAACGACCTGACCCCATTGTGCAAATGGGACTTCTTATGGACTCTAATGGTATTCCGCTTTCTTATGATTTATTTCCTGGTAACGAATCTGAAAAAACATCACTAAGGCCACTAATGAAACGTACAAAAGCAACATATGGAATTAGTAAGACGATTGTTGTCGCTGATCGTGGTCTTAATACTTCTGATAATATGTATTTCTTAGCCGGAAAAAATGATGATCCCTCTAAACAAAAAGATGGATATGTATATGGACAATCTGTTCGTGGCGCAGACAAGTTATTTAAAGAATGGGTATTAGATACTGATGGTTATATCGCAGAAATGATTAATGAGAATGGAAATGAAGTAGCGTTTATACATAAATCAAGAATATTCGCAAAAGAGGTCACTATAAAAAGAGACGATAAAAGAAATACCAAAGTAACGATATGTCAAAAACAAATGGTTTACTATTCTTCTAAATACGCCAGAAAACAAAAAAGAGAAAGAAGTATACTGATAGAAAAAGCAAAAAATCTTATAAAGAAACCAGGTAGCTATACAAGAGCTACATCCTATGGAGCTGCTGGTTATGTAAAAAATATTAAATTTAATAAAGCAACAGGAGAAGTGGAAACTGATAAAGACTTATCATTAAATTTAGAAGTCATTAAAGAAGAGGAACAGTACGATGGTTACTATTCCATCGTTACTAGCGAAACAGAATTAAGTGATCATAAAATGAGAAACATATATAGAGGATTAATCAAAATAGAGGATACCTTTAAAGTAACAAAAACAAATTTAGAATCTAGACCCGTATATGTATGGACATTAGCGCATATAGAGGCACATTTTCTAACATGTTTTGTAGGATTAGTGATTATCCGGTTATTAGAGCAGAGACTGAATAATAAATACTCTGTTGAAAAAATACTGCAAGCACTAAGAGAATATAACTGTGTTAATCTTGATAAGAATATGTACCAGTTTATATATTATGATGAAATCATAAAAGATATAGAACAAGCCTTTACTATTAATTTAAGCAAGAAATATAGAACACGAAAAGAAATTAAAACATTACTAAAATATTAAGTATTACGCAACATAGAAATAACAAAACAAAATCCGTTGAAACCTATATATACCAATAGGTTCAACGGATTATTCTCTATTTTAAGTACCAAAGTCGAGATT
>CAZIGN010000242.1:0-2009 GCA_964538805.1 uncultured Lachnospiraceae bacterium | reverse complement strand
AACCAAATTATTACTTTTCAAAAAGTAAATGCATATTACTACGGAACTGAAGAAGATCCTAATATTATGAACAAAACTAAAGAAACTTCAATAATAGTTAATTCATTAAAAGATAAATTTGTATATTTGTACATTCCAAACGATGGAAAAGCTAGACTATTTGTAGATAATATACTCGGAGGATTTAAAAGTCTTGGAGGACGATTAATCAATGGGGTAGGTTATTATTTATATAGAACAGTACACCCTGGTTTGGGAGAATTACACATAACATATGATAAACAATAGACAAGTAAATATATGAAGAGGAGACGAAGTACCTCCTACTATTTATCATGTATGAATCTGAAAGGACTTATCTTTAAAACTTTATAATGGAACTGAATGAGTTACTTTTATAGATGATTTATCAATAATAGAACAATTAAATGCTTTATTAGACCGAGTATTTATTTTAGAAGATTTTAGAGAAAATAGTACGATAAATGGATATAAAATAAAAGACAATCCTACTCTTGACGCAGACGATTTAAAGACTGCGAGTACAGGTACTTTCATTAACGCTGATGAAAATGTTTCAAATAGTCTTGCAAAATTAGACAAATTACTTGATATAGAAATTATAGAATAAAATGGAAAGCAAAATAATATATGCCAAAACTAAAGATGCTTTTCAAAGAGAGTTGCCTAATATTCCTGAAAATTTAAATCCACTAGTATTTATAGAAGACACTAGAGAAGTTTGGATTCTCGGGAATTATTTTAGTATAGGATCTCCTGGAGTTTTTGTAACTGATGCTAATGATATTATTACTGTAGAAATAGGACAAAGTAATTTTACTATGTCTGCTTCTGGTGATAATATCACAATTAGAAAAGGATCTGGAAATAATATTATTTTTTCAAGTTCTGCTTTATCAAGCATAAATACAGAGTCACCTTTAAACTGAGATAGTGTAGCTAAAAAGTTAACTCATGAGAAGAGCGATGTAACTTCTGGCAATTATGGAGAAACTGCTTCAGCTGATAATGTCAGTTTAATAACAATTCCCTGATTTTCTGTTGATACATGAGGTCACATAACTAAGGCTGAAAATAGGAATATTAAAATTAGAGATTATGTCGAACAGATATCCACAAGTAATTTAGTAGGTCAATATAATCTTTTAATTGGTTATAGCGACAATACTAATTCAGAAACTAACCCAATTAGAAAAGCATTGGGATTAAGTTTTGATCCAGTTTCAAAAAGTCTAAATATAGAAGGAGGACTTAATGCTGGAGGTAGCTCCGTTATTGCTGGAGATTTAACAGTAGTAGAGGGAGAAATTATTGGAGATGTTAGAGGTAATGTTACTGGTACTGCTACTCCTAAAATTCACTTATCTGATAAACCAGAATATGGAGGAGCTTCTACAAATTTATATGGACACGTAAAAATACAAGATGAACTTACATCTGATCCAGGTCCTTCTAGTAACAATTCAGATGTAAATTCCTCTTCTGTTAGTAAAGGAATTGCAGCATCTCCAAAGATGGTATGAGATGTTAAACAAGAGCTTATAGGAGGCATAGACGCAGCTTCTAAAGTTAAAAGATTAGAAGTTAATGATAATGGAATAGATGCTTCTGAATTTCCTTCTACTTTAAAAGTAAAAACTATTAATGGATTAAAAGGGGGAATAGACCCTATTACTAAAGAGTTAACTTTTAGTGCGGTAGAAATTTCTGGATATGATAACAATAACGATAAAATAATAATAGAAGATAATCTAGAATTTACTACAGACTTTGATACAACTAATAATAAGGTATCATTAAGATGAGTAGATATAGATTCTTAAACATAAAAAACATATGTCAAAATTAATTTATGCTAAATCTAAAGCTGGTTTTGAACTAGCTTACACAGACAGAGGCACAACTAGTCCTATCTATAGATCTATAGTATTTACAGAAGATGGGTATCTGTGAACTCATGGTCAGTATTTCAGAATATTAGTAGATGG
>CAZIGN010000241.1:0-2010 GCA_964538805.1 uncultured Lachnospiraceae bacterium | reverse complement strand
AGGAAATAAATTTGAAAAACTAAAGTGCTTTTGATATACTAGCTAGTAGTTGTAACGAGATAAAATGTGGGTTTTATGAGATGGTTTAGATAGAGTTTTGATGACTAAAGGCGTAAAAGGTATGTATATTTATGCTTGTGATGAAGCTTTAAGAGAGGAACTAATAAGAGTATCAAAGTGTGATTAGTGAAAGAAAGCAGGTAAAGCATGTCATTTAAAATAATTCGTAATGATATTACTAAGATGAAAATAAAAGCAATTGTAAACACTGCAAACAATCAAGTCTGTGTGGGTGAAGGCTGCGATTCGGCTATTTATGAGGCTGCGGGTTACAAAAGATTGCTTGAATATAGAAAAAACTATATCGGAGTTGTTAAGGAAGGGGAATCATTTATAACTCCAGGGTTTGACCTTGCAGCAAAATACATTATTCACACAGTTAGTCCAATTTACATTGACGGAAAACATAAAGAGGAAGAAAAACTCCGTGCCTGCTATCGTAACAGTTTAAACCTTGCAAAAGAAAATGGAATCAAAGAAATTGCTTTTCCATTAATATCCACAGGAAGCTTTGGATATCCTAAAGAAGAGGGAATGCGCATAGCAGTAGATGAAATCAAAGAATTTCTTTTATCAAATAAAATGAATATTATTTTGGTAGTCTTTGATTCAAAAGCAACAGTGATTGGTGAACACTTATTCCCTAAGTTAGAAGAATATATTGATAACAATTATGTCAATGCTAAGACTGATGCTAAACCTCAAAAAAGATTTAGAAATGAAATTCAAGAAATGTCTTCATACAAATGCATTGATATGCCTTCAGATATGGAAGTAGAGTGTTTGGATTTTGAGGAGCATGAGAATAAGTTAGAAGAGCGAATGAGGCATATTTCCGATACATTTTCTCAGTATTTGATGTTTTTGATCAGTACAAAAGGCTTAGAAAATGCCTCTGTATATAAGCGCGCCATAGTTGATAAGAAGATATTTTCAAAGATTAAAAACAACACAAATTATCATCCGCAAAAGATTACAGCCCTTTGTCTTTGTGTTGGTGCGATGCTTAATCTTGATGAGACTAGAGATTTGCTTGCTAGAGCAGGTTATGCACTGTCACCGTGTGACAAAGCCGATATTATCTTCTCATATTTTATTGAAAATGAAATATATGATATGATTGAAATTGATATTCAACTTGAAGAGCATGGACTTCCATGTATTATAGATTGATATAAATGGGTCGTTTCTAAAGCGACCTGTTTTTTTATAGTTTTATGTATAATGAATTCAACAAGTAAACAATAATAACATAAATTATTGAATTTAAGGAGGATTTTATTATGCGTAAAGGATTAACAGAAGTGGTATTTATACTCGACAGAAGCGGATCTATGAGTGGTTTAGAGGCAGATACAATTGGAGGATTTAATTCTATGATTAGAAAACAAAAAAATGAAGAAGGAGAGGCCCTTATTTCTACGGTTTTATTTGATGATAATGCAGAGGTTATTCATGATAGAGTGAAATTAAGTAAAATTGAACCTATGAATGAAAATCAATATTATGTTAAAGGATGCACAGCACTTTTAGATGCATTAGGTGGTGCAATTCATCATATCGGAAATGTCCATAAATATTCTAGAGATGAGGATAGACCAGAAAAGACTTTGTTTATTATTACAACAGATGGAATGGAAAACTCAAGTCACAAATATAGCTACGAAAAAATCAAGGCTATGGTACAGAGGCAAAAAAGAAGATTTGGATGGGAATTTTTGTTTCTTGGAGCAAATATAGATGCAATTGAAGTGGCTTCAAGATTTGGAATTGCTCCAAACAGAGCAGTTAACTATGAAAGTGATAGTAAGGGAACAGAACTTAATTATAAGGTTTTAAATGAAGCAGTTAGTAAAATGAGAAGTTGTGAAAATGTTATGGAAATGTCAATAATGTTAGATAGAGAAGATTGTCTTTCTGAAATAAGAGAGGTTAATAAAAAGAAAAAAA
>CAZIGN010000240.1:0-2013 GCA_964538805.1 uncultured Lachnospiraceae bacterium | reverse complement strand
GGTGCTTTAATTGCAATGCAAATAGTTCAACAAATAGATGGAAATATATTAGCCCCTAAAATTGTTGGCGATATTGTAGGGCTTCATCCTGCTCTTATAATAATTGCAATTCTAGTTGGTGGAAGCACTTATGGTCTCTTAGGAATGCTAATTGCTGTTCCTATAGCGGCATCTATAAAGACTTTATTGTCTGATTGGTATTCTTCACATTATGAGGAAGCTTTTAATAA
This sequence comes from uncultured Lachnospiraceae bacterium, assembly GCA_964538805.1. GTDB lineage: Bacteria > Bacillota > Clostridia > Lachnospirales > Lachnospiraceae > CAZIGN01. The sequence continues at coordinate 1,783 of CAZIGN010000240.1, read as the reverse complement.
CAGTAGTATTAGTAAGGATATCGATCCTGCAACTTATATAAAAAAAGAATACAAACCAAGACGTAGGAAATGTAATCCTATGACTGAGGATGAATTAAAAAAAGAGAACAAGATGTAGTTGATTCTACATTTTGCTCTCCATTAATTTTTACTTATTCCTTAATATACAAAGTCATAATTCTATCGAAGATATAACTTAGAATTAGCGTATTTAAAGCAAAAATCATTATTATCATATAAAAAAACATCGGTATTCCTATAAGCGTAGTGTAGAAAAACCCTCCAACTAATACTGTTGTTATTACGGTAGCGATTATACACCAGCCAGTGAATCTTCCTAATATATAGACCGTGGTTTTTATGACTTCTTTAAAACTCTTGTCATACTTAGCTATTACAGCAAACACTAAAATTGCAAATGCAAGATATAACACCGTTATTGCAACTGTAATTCCAACTGCTATATTACCAACAACTGTTCCTTGAATTGCAAAATATGCTATGTCTATATAAAGTATAAAACCTACTATAATCAGAATAACTTCAACTAAAGTACTTACAAAAAACTTTTTGACAAATGTATTAAAATATTCTTTAAATATAGATATGCCTCTGTCTTCACTTACTTTAATCATAACATTATACATAGCTGCGCTTGAAGCACCAATAGTTATTATAGGTATACTTGTTATTATAAAAAGAAAATTAACTATAATAACATATAAAAGTTTATTACCAAAATTATACACTGAGTTATCAGGTTTGAATATGTTATCTACTCTCATGTTTCCACCAATGCAATAATAAATACACTTTACTGCATCTATATCCTTTCTTAATCTTGCTATTATCTAACTTGTTTTATTTTTTTATAAATACAAATGTTATAATAACACAAAAACAAGTTTTTTTTAACTAAAAGGAGTAATTTAATTATGAAATTTTTGAAAAATCAAAACCACGATTCAAAACAATTATTTAATAATCTAAGTTTCAAAGAAAAGCTGATTTACATTAAGGATTATTACTTTCTTCATATTGCGGCTTTTGTTGCTGTAATATTACTAGCTTATATAATAATATCGCCGTATTTAGAAAAATCAGATGTGATTTATGATTTTCATATAGCATCCTTTGATAATCCTTTGAACAATTATGGAAAAGATAATATTATAAAAGATTTTAATAAAAACTTTAATGATGAGAAAAAAGATATTTCATTTAATTTATCAGCAACTAATAAGTATAAGAAGGAAAACTATGCTGATCACTATATAGGTTTTAGCACAAATGCTTTACTTAATAATAACGAAGTAGACATACTTTTTTTAAACCAAAAAGATGCAATCGAGTATAAAAATAGTTTATTAAGTTTTAATCAGTACCTAGAAAGTGACAAAATCAAACAACTTACAACTAGAAAAGCTTCTCTTTCTAATTCTGATTCTATATATGCTATTAATATAAGTAATACTGATTTTGCAAAAAAGTATTTTTTATACTTCGATGAAGATATTTACATTGCTATTAATAAGAATAACAAAAACATTGATCTTTGCTTAGAATTTTTAGAATTTGCCAATATAAAAGAGTAGCTATAAAAGCTACTCTTTCTTACTTATTATTATTCATATCATAATTCTCTTTATTTTTAACATTTTCTAACCAGATATAATTTTTACCATTGCTATTACTATTTCCAACAACTTTAAAACCTAGTTTTTCACCTAATTTTAGTGAGGCAATATTATCTTTTTCTGTAAACAAATTTATTTTTTCAAAA
>CAZIGN010000239.1:0-2032 GCA_964538805.1 uncultured Lachnospiraceae bacterium | reverse complement strand
TTTTATTAAGCGATATTACATAGCTTGGTTTTTCAGGTGGGTTTGTTGTTGGTTCTTTCGTAGGCGGTTGTGTTGTTGGCGGTTGTGTTGTTGGTGGTTGTGTTGTTGGTGGTTCTTTCGTGGTTGTTGGTGGTTCTTTCGTAGTTGTTTCTATAATATTAGTTGTAGTTTCAGTCTTATTAGTTGTTATTGAATCTGTCGTTAATTCATCTGTTGAAGTATCTGTTTCGCTAGTTGTTTCATCTTTTGACGTTGTATTAATAATCGATGTACCACTATCATTAGTTTGTGTATTACTAGTAGTATACTTTATTTTTAGTGCTGGTGACTTATCGCACGCACTTACAAAAAAGATTATTACACTAAATATTAATATAGGCAGAATATATCTATAAATGACCTTTAGAGAAGGCTTTGTTTCATACATACAATTTATCACCTCCTGGCTTTGTTTTTTAATAATATGTTTTGTTGTTTTATTAAATAAGTTTAGCATTTTAATCGGTTTTTTACAATAAAAATATATCCTTTGCTTATAAATCTACACTATTATGATACAAATATTAGATATAATTAATATATTAATTGACATGAAATAATTTATATTTTATTATAGTAATAATTATTATTATTTGAATTTATGATTAGTTTGTTGCATTTTTTAGATAATTCAAGTAATACTCAAAAAACAATTGGAGGTTTATATGATAAATATCACTTTAGACGGTTATAAAATCTATGATTTATTTATTTCAGGTGCATCAAATTTAATGAATTATGAGGAAGCTTTAAATAATCTAAATGTTTTTCCAGTCCCAGACAGTGATACAGGTACTAATCTTGCCTTAACAATGAAAAGCATTGTACTTAATTCAAAAAAAGACAAAAGTGTTCATAACACCTTAAAATCTATTGCAAATACGGCAACTGCTAATGCTTATGGTAATTCAGGAATGATATTTGCTCAATACTTTAATGGTTATTCTATTGAAACTAAGGGAAAAGATACTATTACATTAGAAGATTTTGCAATAACAGCAAACAAAGCCTCTCTTTATGCCTATGAATCTGTACAAGATCCTAAAGAAGGAACTATCTTAACCCTTATGCGCGAATGGTCACTAAAACTATTAGAAAATGTTGACGTGGCTTCTATTGATACTTTTTTTGAATCAAGTTATGAAAAAGCTAATTTAGTTGTTGAAGAGACAAAATATAAGTTAAAAGTTTTAATGGATCACAATGTTGTAGATGCTGGTGCTAAAGGTTTTTTGTTTTTTATACAAGGAATAATAGATTTTTTAAAAACAGGAAAAAGGCCTGAATTTGCAACCTTATCTAATCCAATACTTGATTCTCATACGAATGATTTTTCCGACATTTCTGTAAGCAATAACATATTTTGTACTCAGTTTTATATTAATACCAAAAGAAGTTTAAAAGATTTAAAAAAGGATTTATTTTCTCTAGGTGATTCAATGGTTATAGTTGGACAAGAACCAAACTTTCATATCCACATACATACAGATTCACCTGATTTAATTATGTCTAATCTTTTAGCAGACTCAGATGTGTTGTCGCAAAAAATCGAGAATATGAAATGGCTTAATATGATAACTCACAAAAGAAAGTATAAAATCGCAATTGTAACTGATTCAATAGCCGATTTACCTAATGACTTAATCGAAAAAGAACAAATCACAGTTATTCCAGCAAATGTAGTGTGCGATAATAATGTATATCTTGATAAAGTTACAATTACTAATGATAATGTTTTTAACATTATTGATAGTGCAAAAAAACACCCTACTAGCGCACAGCCTACTCAGTCTCACATTGATGAAACATTTAAAATTCTAGCAAAAAACTTTGATTCTATAATAGGAATCTTTGTTTCAAAAGAAATGAGTGGAACTTATGCTGCATCATTAAAAACAATTACTAGCGACGATTTAAAAGATAAGAAAATTTCACTTATTAATTCTAATCAAAACTCTGGTGCCGAAGGATTATTAGTAAGACATGCTGCTAT
>CAZIGN010000238.1:0-2048 GCA_964538805.1 uncultured Lachnospiraceae bacterium | reverse complement strand
TGTGCTATTATATTTGCCATATCTTCAACCGTGCTTTTATTAGGAATTAAATCCACCTTTATTCCATAATCATTTATTGCTTTTTTTGTTATCGGTCCTATTGCAACTATTTTTTTGTCTTTGATTAATTCTTTTACGTCAATATTAGAAGCTTCTAATTTAGAAACGAATCCTTTAAATGTAGAAGCGCTTGTAAATGTTATATAATCAGCGTTCTTTATCTCATCTAAACTATAATATGATTCTGTATCTGTTATAGTTTCATATATATTTAAAATTTCTACTTTCAGATATCTACCTAATTGTTCTACTATGCACTCATCTGCAATGCTTGATCTTGGAAACAAATATTTACCTTTACTATATTGGTCTTTTTGCTCCTCAATAAAACTCAGCAAACCTTCTGATGTGGCTTTAGCCGGCATAAAATCTGGACATATTCCATATTTTAAGAGTGCTTTTTTTGTTTTTTCTCCAATAACTGTAATTTTTTGTTTTGCCAGTCTTCTTATATCTATGTTATTTTCTAAAAATGCATTCATAAATATATCTACTGCAACAGGGCTTGTAAAGATAATTCCTTCATAATCATTAATATTCGTAATACTTTCAACTAAACTTTCTTTATTAATCTCAACAAATCTTATTGTAGGCATACTTATCGCAGCTAATCCTAGTTCTTCAACTATATCTATAAATTTTTTTGAACTCTCTTTATCCCTAGTTATTACTACTTTCTTTTTCTTGTAATAATTGTAATGTTCATTTTTTAATATTTCGTTATAATTAACCACTTCACCCACCACTATTATTGCTGGCGATTCTATGTTGTTGTTTTCTTTTATCTCAACTATGTTTGATAATGTTCCTATATATTCTTTTTGTTGTAAGGTTGTAGCTTGATATACAATGGCTACTTTTGCATCTTTACTCATTCCTGCTTTTATAAGGTTTTCTACTATTAAACTCAAATTAGACATCCCCATTAAGAATATTAACGTTCCTTTTAACTTAGCTAGTGCGTTAAAATCTATATTTTCACTTTCCTTACTCAAATGTCCCGTTATTACATGAAAAGAAGTTGCAATATTCCTAGCAGTAACAGGTATGTTTGCCGCTGCAAGTCCACCTATTGCAGATGATATTCCTGGGACTACTTCAAAGTAAACATCATTTTTATTTAAAAACTCTGCTTCTTCGCTTCCTCTCCCAAACACATAAGGATCTCCACCTTTTAACCTTGCTACAATTCTATGCTTTTTTGACATTTCTAGTAAAAGTTCATTTATTTTTTCTTGTGGCATTGTATGGTTTCCAGCTTTTTTCCCTACATATATTTTTTCACATTCTTTTTTTGAATCATTTAATAATGATGAATTCGCTAATTCATCATAGATGATTGCGTCTGCAAGATTTAGTATTTCTTTTGCCTTGACTGTAATTAACTTTACATCTCCAGGCCCTGCACCAATTAAGTAAACGCCTTTTTTCATAGATTATCAACCTTTCTCATACTCTATCCACCTTTTCTAAAACACTTTTTGCTGCTGTACTCGCTAATAATTCTAATGATTTATAAACTGTTTCATCTATACAAGCTGAGCAATTATGTCTTAAAGTAATCTGGTCTTTTACTATATGTTTACACTCTTCATCACCATATAGGTATCTGAATGTGAAATTTGTCTCATTTATCTCTAAGTATGCTCCTACCGGAAGATGACACCCCCCATTTATCTGCCTTAGATATTCTCTTTCAACATTTGCTGCTAATACTGTATTAAAATCTGTTATACTTTCTAGTATTTTTTTTATTCTTTCATTCCCTTTTTTAAATTGACATGCAAGTATTCCTTGCGCTGGAGCAGGTATTAACTCATCCACATCAATTTGAATTATTTTATAAGAAGAGTTGCTTTTTAAACCTAAACGGTTTATTCCAGCTTCTGCTAATACAATTGCATCAAATTCCCCTGCAAGCATTTTATCAATTCTTGTAATTACATTACCTCTAATTGGTAATATTTCTATATTATTAAATTCTGACT
>CAZIGN010000237.1:0-2065 GCA_964538805.1 uncultured Lachnospiraceae bacterium | reverse complement strand
TGTAATGGTATAATATAGTTGTAACACCTAGTACGAATAATATAAAATAAAACCGAACTAGGAGAATTGCAAAATGAGCAAACAATATGATGAAGAATCTAAGAAGGAAATAGTTTGTGAAATTGACGAGAATATTAAGGATTTGTTAACACTATACCCACATAACGGTAATCGTACCTGTGGGTGAGTGACGATATAAGCTTGTTGCTATAATATTTTATATAAAAAGCAACGAGGTGTCTATGAATAGGGTTAAATTATTAAGAGATGAAAAAAGATTAACACAATTACAACTAGCGATGTTAACGGATACGAGTCAACAAACAATAAGCAGAATTGAGTGTAATGAAGTTGTACCACAAGGCGAGGTATTGTTAAGGTTAGTTGAATATTTTAAAGTTTCGTCGGACTATTTATTAGGTCTTACTGATAATAGACATAAAATAGAAATAAGCAAGCATGAATATAAGTATAAGCATCATGAGTTAATCAAATTATTTGATGAAATGAGTGAAAAGCAACAAAAAGACTGGATGAAGTTTGGAAGATATATTATAGGTGATAATAAAGAAGATTGAATAGGAAAACCTATGTAAATCTGTTATAATGTAGTTGTGTTCAGTTCACTATAAAAGCAAATAGTTTTATGTTTGAAAATGAAAAAAAACCATTAGGAATTGGAGTTCTAGATTATGCAAGTTTTAGTGTATAGAAAGTGTAGTACTTGTTTGAAAGCTTTAAAATGGCTTGAAAATCAAAATGTTGAGTTTGATGAAAGAGCAATAGTTGAGAATAACCCAAGTTATGATGAGTTAAAAAAATGGCATGAAATTAGTGGGTTTCCTTTAAAGAAATTCTTTAATACAAGCGGGTTAGTGTATAAAGAACTTGGGTTAAAGGATAAACTTGTCGATATGAGTGAAGATGAGCAGTTAAAGATTCTATCAACTAACGGAATGTTAATAAAAAGGCCGATAGTAGTAGGAGAAGATTTTATCATTCTTGGATTCAAAGAAAAAGAATGGCAGGAAAGTCTATTGAAAAACAAATAAATTAGTATTTTATCAGAAAGAGGTATTAAATTGCATTCAAGGACTAAAGCAAGTGTTACAAAAGAACAAATTGTACAGATGATTGAACTATCAGGAATAAAAGACTTTACTAAAATAGAAGAATTAACAGGTGGAGAGTTTAATATTGCATTTATGATTTATACACCAAGTGATAGGTTTATTCTTAAAATTGGCCCAGACAAAGGCACGAATATGCTGACATATGAAAAGGGTATTATGGAGATAGAACTCTGGGCATATGAACAATTAAGAAAGAATACTGATATTAAAATACCAGATATTATTTATTCGAGTCGTGAAATTATAGGTAATAGTTGGTTCATAATGAGCGTTTTACAAGGAAAGCTATTGTGTGAAGAAATTCTTACAAAAGACCAAATGTACAATTGGCAATATCAGTTTGGTCAAGCGTTAGCGCAAATACATAACATAAAGAATGAAGAATTTGGTTATGTTCAACTAGGATTACACAAAACTTGGAAAGATGCATATTATGACATGATATTCAATTTAATAGAAGATGCGCAAAAACAAGGGAATACGCTTCCTGACGTCACAAGAATCTTAAGATTCATAAGAAAATGGGAAGGCGCATTAGATGAAGTAAAGATCCCAAGGTTAGTACATTTTGATTTGTTTGATAACAACGTATTTATAGATGAAGAAAAGAATTTTGCAGGACTAATAGATACAGAGAGATGTTTTTTTGGAGATTACTATGCAGATTTTTTTGCCATAGATTTTCTTGAGCCAATAGAGAATAATAAAGGATTGATTGATGGTTATAATGCAGTGGCAGAAGAAAAGATAGAGTTTACAAAAAATGCAAGAGCAAGAGTGGCCCTTTCAAGGCTTTTGCTAGGGTTGTTAATGTTTGCAGAAGGCACAACAAGACTAGATTTAAGTGATCCTAATCATTGGGAAAGAAAGCATTTGGCCTCATTGATTATTGATTTTGCCATAAATGAGACTGAGTAATATAATTATTTATT
>CAZIGN010000236.1:0-2081 GCA_964538805.1 uncultured Lachnospiraceae bacterium | reverse complement strand
AGTAACATGAATAAGAGTTTTGAAGAAAAAAAATTAGATGAAACACTTTCTATCATTGAAAATGAATATTATTATCTTGGTAAGAAAAGGGTCTACCTGCATTACAGTTCAAAGGAACGAGAGTTGGCATATGTAATACTTCCAGATGAAGTACATTCGATAAGTGAAAAGATTGAATTAAAAGATAGACCAATTGTTATGGGAAGATGCGGATTTAGTGTACAAAACATGGATTCTTATGATTGTGTCAGATGGCAATATGATACATTAAGTTATACATTTACAAAGGACAAGCCAAAGATATTAGTTCTTAATTTCGCCAATCCTGTTCATCCAGGTGGTGGAGTAAGAAAAGGAGCGATAGCACAGGAAGAAGATTTATGTAGAAAAAGTACACTTTTGCAATCACTCGAATCTGAAAAAGCTAAAGAATATTATGATTATAATTCTAAGATGCATACATATATGGGAACTGATGCAGTAATTATTTCACCAAATGTAGAAGTGATTTTTGATAATAATTATAACCTTTTGAAAGAACCAGTGGATGTAGCAGTTATGACGTGTGCAGCACCGATGGTTAAAAGAGGATTTGAAGGACTAAGCGAAGAGGAATATAAACAACTTTTATATAAAAGAATTGATGGTATGATTAAAGTCGCAATTTACTATGGATATGATCATATGATTCTTGGAGCTTGGGGCTGTGGCGTATTTGGAAATGATGCAGAGTTGATTTCTGATCTGTATTACAAGGCATTAAAGGAATTGAAAATCGATCGATACATTGTCAAAGATTTCTTTAGAAGAATAGATTTTGCTGTTCTTGATAGATCAAAGAATTTGTACAATTACACTGCATTTGCAAGGAATTTTGAACATTTTTATAGAGATGAAGATGCTGAAGAGGAATGTAGATGTAAGGATATAGAGAAGAAAAAAGAGATACATCTTGATGCAATCAGAGGTTGTATATTTGGTGGTGCTGTAGGAGATGCGTTGGGTTACCCAGTAGAATTTGACACATTAAATGTTATACAGGATAAGTATGGAGATAATGGCATTACAGAATATTTATTAGATGAGGTGGTAGGAAAAGCTTTAATTTCAGATGATACCCAAATGACCCTCTTTACAGCAAATGGAATATTAATTGGAGAAACAAGGCATAGTTTAAGAGGCATTGGAGCAAATCCAAGTACATATGTTGAGTATTGCTATAAAGATTGGTTGAAAACGCAACAAAGAAGAGCTTCAAGTGAAAATGATGAGGGAAGAGATTCTTGGTTGGCAGGAATTCCTGAACTGTATAGCAGACGAGCACCTGGTAATACCTGTATTTCAGTTATATCATCAGGTAAGTTCGGAAGTGTAGAAGAACACATTAATGATAGCAAGGGCTGTGGAGGAGTGATGCGAGTTGCACCTTTAGGAGCACATTATGAAGGAGTTGATGACAAAGACTTAGCTTTAGAAGGAGCTCAGATTGCTGCATTAACTCATGGACATTCATTGGGATATATGCCAGCAGCTACACTAACGACGATTGTTAATCAAGCAGTATACCATAAAGATGAATACGAATCATTAGAAGAGATAATTGTAAATGCCAAAAGAATAACGGATGAAGTATTTGCAGGAGATAAGCATCTGAAAGAGTTAGATGCAATAATAGATAAAGCAATTTATTTAGCTGGAAATAGCCTGCCTGATAATGAAAACATAAGAAGTTTGGGAGAAGGCTGGGTTGCAGAAGAGACATTAGCTATTGCAATCTATTGTGCAATAAGATATCAGGATGATTTTTCAAAGGCTGTTATTGCAGCTGTAAATCACGATGGAGATAGTGATTCGACTGGTTCAGTTACTGGTAACATTGTCGGTGCATGGTTAGGCTTCGATGCAATAGATTATAAGTGGAAAAAGAACCTTGAACTTTCAGATATAATATTAGAGATCGCTGATGATATATGTTATGGATGCAATATGTCAGAGTATAGTTCATATGAAGATGAAGCTTGGAAAACAAAGTATATTAGGATGCTGCCATACAAAAAATAAAATCCCGCATTGGTGTATGG
>CAZIGN010000235.1:0-2082 GCA_964538805.1 uncultured Lachnospiraceae bacterium | reverse complement strand
ACATTGCAGAAATACTTTATTGTTATGGCTAGAGCAATATCTAACAATCTTGAAGCTTCTAAAAAGAGTGAAGTAAACGTTGAAGTATTTGTAGCTAACAAGTACTCAAAATTCACTCACACATTCAAGGTTCCTTTCAAAAAATTGGAAGAACCTATCCAAGCTCGTATGTCAATTTATAAAGTGATTGACACTTTTTCTGATGTGATCATTGACGCATTAGAAAAACGTATGGAAGCGTGTGTTGATATGTTGAGCAGAAATCTGTTTAACATTGTGGAATCTGATGAATACCATATCATGTTCAAAAAAGAAGATGGTTCTTACCACAGCTTCAATCATCCTTCATTTAAGGTCATGCAAGAAGCTGTTAGTCTCATTAGAGAAGACCAGCTTAAATCTCTAGGAAAAGTACATTACGATCAAATCGTAAAAGCTTTGTACTGGATCGAGAAGCCTGCACCAAGAAATGGTATTTCCTTTGGGAATCTTATTTCTGCGTGTACGGAAGTTCTTATGATCAGCTCATACTAATAGTAAAAATGGGATAGATTTGAGCAATCATTTCTATCTCATTTCAAATACTAAATTAATCTCAATAAAAAACATTCATTAGGCTATGAGACTAACAATAAGTGATGGGCTATTTGAAAGTGAAATTTCAGGTATCCAAGAATTTAGCATACAAAATCCTGAAATGCTATTATTTTTTAAAACAAACAAAGCTTTTTCAAGAGCTTGTTTTATTGTACAAGACTTGTATGAAAGTAGACTGGATTTAGTTCCTGATGCTAAAATTCCGACTTTATTTGTAGATGAGGTAGATCTAATAATTTACCTTGATCTAACTGAAGTCAAGGTGATGTATTATTCGAATTAATGTATTATTTTTAAAACTCAAAACAAAAATGGACATTGCAAAATTAAACCAAATAAAAGGCAATCTCGAGAATACAATTGTCTCTAAGAAAGAAGCTCTTGCCATATTAAAAGTCGCAAATGTAAAGTATCCAGAGTCAGTATTTACGCATTTAAAAAATGCTAATGCTATAAGTAGAGTGGCACGAAATCAATATAGGTTCCAAAAAGAACCTATTTTGAAAGCCATGGTAGAAGCTGGAGAAAGGGAGGCTTATAAAGAGAAGAAAAAGTACAATGATCAGTATTATGTGAGCAAAAGTACTACAACTTCTTTAGAGGATTCGCCAAAGGTCGATGTAGAACAGTCAGCTATTGAACTTCTTAAAAAGAAGGGATATAGAATCTTTAAGTATGTAGAAGTTTAATATAACAAGGTTGTACAATATCGTGGAATGTGAGATATGTATGTAAAACTTTAACAAAGTTTCCTGTTTCTAACTTAAATATTTAAAGATATGATTAGAAGTAAGCAAGAAAAAATGAATTTTGGCAAGTATTTTAATAAATCAATTCAATGGGTTATTACAAATGATCCTGGATATATTATTTGGACTTACCAAAATATAGGAACTATAAATTACTCTGACACTATCCTTTTAGAAGCGATTAAAAAAAGTAAAAAATGAAAACAGTAACTCATAAAGCTATTAAAGGTAATCCTTTATTAGATATAGAAACAGAAACTCATCCTGGTCCAAACGAAGGAGTGAAGTATGGAGTAAGTTATGATTTTGATTCAACTTATGGTGGATGTATAGTGAAGTCATCACTAAACCATTATACTGTTAAAGATGAAGAATTTCCTCTTTATGTAATTATTAGAGATTACATGCTATATTTTGGTCCTGAAAAAGGTGTTGAAAAGCTCTTAGAAAAAAGAATTATTCATTAAAAATTAAAATTATGTTGTTATTTATAATATTGATTTCCATACTGCTCATGCTGTACATCGGCATTGCTCTTATTACATATCCTCCTAAGTATTACAAAGAGTTTGCATATTATTATAAAGTATTTAATAATTGTGCATATGTGTATGTAAGGGAGAGATTTCTAATTGCTTATATAGGACAACTTTCTAACGAAATAGTGTGCCTAGATTTGCTAGAAAGAAATATCTACATTAAGAATCGATTGTATATATTTAGGCGAGATAGATAT
>CAZIGN010000234.1:0-2095 GCA_964538805.1 uncultured Lachnospiraceae bacterium | reverse complement strand
GGAGATGACAAAATGTTTGATAAGAGATTAAATGATTTTAGAAATAAACTAGACACAGTAAAAGATATAATGAAAGAGGTAATCAAAAATGACAGAATTAAAACAACTAGAAGAATTAAAAGAATTAATCAAATGTAACAAATATTTAGAGCAGGAGCATTTAAATTTTATCTAGAAAAATAAAAATAAAACTCCCTTGACAGTATGTATTAAAAATGATATAATATTGTCAAGGGAATAAAGAAAGGATTGATGAAAATGACAATGTTAGGTAGAAAGATTGATAACTACACAAAATACATGACTAGTAAAGGTAATTCAAAAAGAACAATAGCAACGTATGAAAAGTATTTAAGAGATTTTGATGATTATTTAGTCGAGGTTAATTGTAAGTTAAAAAACATTACAAATAATATTATAGAAAACTTTATTAATAGCTTAGAGTTAAGTAATTCATCAAAGAACTTGGTAATATCAGCAATAAGGAGTTTTTACAACTATCTTGAAAAGTTTGGAGAGGTGGAAAGCAATCCATCTAAAGCAGTAGAAACTATAAAGGTAGGAGATAGAAAGCCTGTATTCTTAACTGAACAAGATATAAAAGCTGGATTGGAGTCTATAGTTGGTAGAAAAAATTATCAACTAGATAGAACGTTGTTTGTAACAGGTGTGTTTACTGGACTTAGATTATCTGAATTAACTAATCTAAAGCTAGAAGATATAACATTCAGTAGAGATAAAGAAAATGGCATGATTAGGGTAATAGGCAAAGGAAATAAGGAGAGAATAATACCTTTGCACCACATGGTAGAAGATAATATTAAGGTGTTAGTAAACGGCAGAACAAAAGGATATGTATTCGAGGGCGTATATAATAAAAACAATCATATAAGTAAAAAATATGTAGACTTTCTTTTAACAGATATAGGAGAGTATATAAGTAAAGATATATCACCTCATGCCATGAGGCATACTATGGCAACGTTGTTGATGAAAAATGGTGCTAATATATTTACAATCAAAGAAATTTTAGGACATGAGAGTTTAAAAACAACAGAGATTTACTTGCATTTAGATATGGATGCTAAGCAACAAGCAGTAAACAATATAGCAATATAAAATGGATAATATGGGTGGGATTAAATTCCCACCTTAAAAATAAAATAAGAAAGGATAGATAACAAGCAATGAGTATGGGAGTAGTTTTAAGGGATAACAGTAACAATTTTTACAAAGATATGACAGTCGAGGAAATGAGTGATAAGTTTGGATTTGACTGTGAGCATTTAGGTTTCAATATGTGGAAGGTAACAGAGAAAGGTAAAGTAGATGAATGGAAAATAATTGAAGAAAAAAGTAGAGAGTTTGACAAGGGGACTAACACAGTAACTATTTTTTACTACAAGCTACTACACAAGGGATTTAATCAGTATGGTAGGGGTACAGATTATGATGGATATCATTTTCAGAGGAATTTTATTGATTTGAATTATTTGGGGAATTATATCAAAAATCATATAAGTATAGTAAACTGATAGAGATTGTGGTATACTCTTGTTAAATCAAAAATAACAGGAGAGGGGTTTATACAATGAAAGTTCAACAAGGATATTTAGGGCAGTTATTAGACACTTATATTAAATAGGTTAATTTAAGATAAAGAAAAAATTTAACAAAGAAAAATCGGACTAGATGAAGATTTAAAAACCCTTGACATCTAATCCGATTTATGTTATAATAGTCTTATTAAAATATCAAATCTCAATCTGATTTTGGCGAATCATTTTGAGTACAAATTATCAACCACCGATAATCGTAAAGATACTGGTTCATAGCATCCTATAACTAGTGAATGTTCAAACTCTCATTTGATATATTTCTTAATTATATTATACCAAGAGATATAGAAAAATGCAAGTGTTTAGACTAAAATCTTTTAAAAAAATACAAACTTTTTACATAGATAAAAAGAGTATTGAATTATCGGCAAGTTAGATAGTTTGATACTCTTAATTTTATGCCAATTTCCATGAGATTTGTAAAAATACAGATGATGGAGATGATTTTAATGGCAACACATAAAATGATATGGGCG
>CAZIGN010000233.1:0-2099 GCA_964538805.1 uncultured Lachnospiraceae bacterium | reverse complement strand
AAAACTTGTAATTCTTGATAATGTAAAACTTGTAATTCTTGATAATAAAAAAACCTGAGATTCATTATAGAAAATATGAACTCAGGTTTTTTAGTTATGGAAGAAATATATCCAAGCTAGCTTGTTAATAAACATTTTTTGACTAAGCTTGTTAATAAACATTTATCGACTAAGCTTGTTAATATATATCATTTGACTAAGCTTGTTAATAAGAATACTAAGCTGAATTCTATTAAAACTGAGCTATGCATTTGAAGCATGTCTATTAATTTCTTTAGCCTTCGATTCTTATATACTTGTTTTTTTCTTCAATCTCTTTATTGATTTTTGGTACATTAAGCTTCAAAATGCCATCTTCGAATTTGGCTGATATCTTTTCTTGGTCAATGTTTTGTCCCATATAATAGGTTCTTTTACATTCGCCAGAATATCTTTCTTTCTTAACATACTTTTCATTTTCATCTTTTGTTTCATTTTCTTGTGTTTTCTTGGCATTAATGGTTAGATATCCATCTTCAAATTCAGCTGAAACCTCTTCTTTTTTGAAACCAGGCATTTCAACATCTAGAAGATATGCTTCATCGGTCTCTTTAATATCTGTTCTTAGATTTCCTAATCCTTTTCCAAATAGAGGATTCCTATTATTAAGCTCTCTCTCTAAAGGAAAATCCAACCATTCATCGAAAAACTTGTTGCTAAATAAACTTGGCATCAACATAAGTCATTCCTCCTTTAAATTGAAATATTAATATTAATACTTTTTCTAATAATAAAATATCACTTTTTGTTAGCACTGTCAAGAGGTGAGTGCTAATTTATATTTTTTTTATTATTTTTGCTTACTCAATTACCATTCTAGCTTATAAATCTTGTGGGATATTTTTAGGAAATTTGTGGGATATTTCTAGCCACTTTGCGGGGTAATTCTAGCCACTTTTTTTCTGTGACGCCCTGCCTTGGCTGGCTTTTCCTTTTAGGATTGGCTATTTGTACATTTTTTATTGGATTGGCTGTTTGTACATTTTTTATTGGATTGGCTATATCTACATTTAGATTTCAATATTTTATTAAGGATTAAATAAAATATTCTTTTATAATTTTTTCTATTTGTAGCATGTTCAAAGGATTATCTTTAGTTTCATAGGTCGTTATAAGATTAACTGAAGGTATTATATTATTTAAACAATAGATTTGAAGTTTTGAAAATGTTTTGAATGAATAACTGGTGTTATCCATCATGCCAAAATGTTCCCAGTAATATACTTTCCCTGTAATTGGATGCAAAATAGTAAAATCAGGAAAAAAAAAGTCGTCACCGATTTCTAATAAACATTCGTAGCGATATGGTATTTTGTTATGAAATAATGCTGTATCAATCATTGCTTCTGATTTTGAACGCACTACATTTCCTGAAGGTGTACTATGCTTTAAATGCTCTGGGTGATTAGTATTTTTAATATAATCACTATTGGACCATTCTTCTATATTTACTTTGTTTTCACTTATAAATGGTTTTAAAAGTTGATAATAGGTTGGATTTGATAGGATTTTGTCTGATTTGTAAGAAATTGCCGAATAATTCTTTAATAAGTTACTACATGCCTTTTTTTCTTTTTCTAGTTCTTCTATCTTTAGTTTTAGATACTTTTTTTTCACTAGTTTTTCTGCTGTTATTTTTTCAGATTTGGGCAAGTATTTTGTCTTTTTTTCATTTGTAATGTACCACTTGATTCTATTTTTATTCTTGGTAATGTAAATTTCACCTTGCGGCAGGTTGCTTATTTGTTCCAATCCTTCTTCAATTTTTCTACTGATAATTATTAACTCTTCTTGTATTAATTTATACATCTTAATGATCCCCTCCTTTAATGTTACTTATATATAGTGTATCTTATTTTTAGTTTATTTGCAACAACTTTTATGTGATGTTATATAAATTATATGTTACATTTTTTTGTTATATGAATACTTTGTAGAATAATTAAGGGTTTATAATATTTAAGGTTATTGAATAATTTAGTGCCTATATTATTTAAGGTTATTGAATAATTAAGTGTTTATAATATTTAAGGTTATTAAATTATTAAGTACTTATATTA
>CAZIGN010000232.1:0-2100 GCA_964538805.1 uncultured Lachnospiraceae bacterium | reverse complement strand
AATTCTTCAATTATGAATTAAGAATATAAAATTCACAACTAAAACTTTCATTAATTCTAATGAACTTGCAGATTTAAAAATCTACTTATTTGTTTTTCATAATTCCGAATATAGAATTCTGAATTATTGAGCCGATGGAGGGACTCCCTTCGACTGCGCTCAGGATAAACTTCTCGCCCCGATTAAACCAAGCTCTAATTTTAAAACTCTAGTTTAATTCCTGATTCACTTTTCAAAATTTCAGAGCCGATGGAGGGACTCGAACCCACGACCTGCTGATTACAAATCAGCTGCTCTAGCCAGCTGAGCTACATCGGCTTTTTTTACTTTTTATGAGTTGCTTTCTAACTCGTAAAAAAGCTCGTTATTTCTAACGGAGTGCAAATGTATATAAACTTCTCGTTTCAAACAAAACTTTTTCAAAACTTTTTTTAAAAAAATTTCTATAAATACGATTTTTCTTTCTGTTTGCGCTTCTTTAATTGTCTCTCCAAAGCTCGTGAAGCCTCGTCAGTAGCGGCTTCAAAGGTCTTAGCTTCCTTTTTCACCATAATATCATCTCCAGGCACACTTAATAACACCTCTACTATTTTATTTTCTTTTTCACTCGTTTTTTGAACCTTCAAAAAGACATCTGCGAACACAATTTTGTCGTAAAATTGTTCAAGCTTCGACAACCTTTTTTTAACAAAAAACAACAGCTCTTCTTTCGCCGTAAAATTTGGCGCTTGTACGTTTACTTTCATATCACTATAATTTTAATTAATTGCTAAGTAGTTTTACACCATAAATGCCATTTAAAATTAACTACGAGGATGTGAGTTTTTATAAACCTCTTTCAATTTAGCGATACTGTTTTGAGTATAAACTTGAGTAGATGCTAGACTAGAATGACCTAATAACTCTTTAACCGAATTTATATCAGCACCTTCATTTAAAAGATGAGTTGCAAATGAATGTCTTAATATATGAGGACTCTTTTTTACTTTTTCAGATGCCTTACTAAAGTAGACATTAATAATGCGATACACAAGAGTTTCATACACTTTCAAACCTTTTGCCGTGAGAAACAAATACTCATCATCTATTATATTCTCAAGCTCATCTCGTACAGACATATAGGCACGAATAGTATCAAGCACTGCTGGCAACAAAGGAATTATCCGCTCCTTATTACGCTTACCCAATACCTTAATCGTTTTCTGGGCGAAGGAAACACCGTCAATCTTAATATTAATTAACTCTGCCCTTCTTATACCTGTTGAATAAAACAACTCGACCACAAGACGATCTCGCAATCCCTCAAAATCATCGTTGCCTTGAAGCAATTCCATTACATTTACTATTTCATTTTCAGAAAATGGAACTTGTATTTTTTTTGAGGTTTTTAATGCTTTGTGTTTCGCCAACGGACTAACCTGTATTTGTCCTGTTTTTAAAAGAAATTTATAATAGGTTTTAAGAGAAGATATTTTCCTATTTACAGTTCTATTTGAAATACCAGCATCAACCAAAGACACTATCCAGCTTCGAATTACCGAGTAGTTTACATCTAGTATATCCTCGTACTGAAACTCTTCTGAAGCAAATTGCTGAAATCCATCTAGATCTTTTAAATATGCTACAACCGTATGTGGTGAGTATTTTTTTTCAAGCTCTAAATAGTCTTTAAAAGAAGAAAATGGCATTTGCAGGTTTTTAGGTTGTAGCCAACTGCACATTAAATTAGAAGTCGACGTTAATCGCTATCTCAAACAGTGGTTCTACAAAATAACTCAATTACCCCACAAACTAATAATTTTTAATCATAAAAAAATCCGTTGGAAAAAATTCCAACGGATTTATATGATATAGAATCAAAAAGAATACTAAATATCTTCCTGATCTCTAAGATTCTGGATGTATTGCGCTTTTTGCATTTGCGCTCTTTTCTTAACAGATGGCTTTGTAAAAGCTTGTCTTGCACGCAACTGGCGCATTGTTCCTGTACGGTCAAACTTACGCTTGAAACGCTTCAGTGCTCTGTCGATATTTTCTCCGTCTTTAACTGGTATAATTAACATAGTGTCATCACCTCCTCTCTTTAGGGCGGCAAAGATA
>CAZIGN010000231.1:0-2121 GCA_964538805.1 uncultured Lachnospiraceae bacterium | reverse complement strand
AGGTGATAGTTATGCTTATATTATGGAAAAGACTTTTTCAATTAATAAAAGGGAACAAACTATACCGTTTAGGTGTTATTCTCATTTCTTTTATTTTTCTATATCTTATTCTTATTTTTAATTATCAAGAGATACATATTGGTTTAATATTTACACTACCTGTTAATTTTGAAGAAGAACCTTTTTTCAAACTGATTGGATATAATTTATTTCCAATTTTATATTACTTATTTGCAACATTTTTAATGTTGGATGTTTTCTCTGATTTTGTGAGTAAGGAAAATCCTATTATCAAGGTGCGCCGCCTAGATAGTTTACTAGTTTTATTTATCCATTTTATCACTATTTTATTATATAGTATTTTATTATCTATACTAATGAAAATAGGAATGCTTTTATTTTTTCAAAAACATATACCAATTTTTGAATTTGCATACAGTATAATTTTTATTATACTTTGGCAGTTGGTTTTTACCTGTTTTTCATTAATTGGATTTATGCCAGGTGCTTATATGATTTTATTCATCAGTCTATCTGTATGTTCTGTAATAGCGATAAAATTTGAGCACCAATTTCTTATAATCGGGATTGCATGTATTATTTTAATGTCCTTGAATATAATGATATATAGACGTAAAGAAAATTTATAAAGGGATGGTATGATGTATATTGAAATTAAAAACGTTAATAAACGTATCAAAAATAAAGATGTTTTGAAGAATATTTCTTTACAATATGCTAAAGGTTCTATAAATGGATTGATTGGAGCAAATGGATCAGGAAAATCAATGTTATTTCGAGCGATTTGTGGTCTAATTAAAATAGATAGTGGAGAAATTAAGATTAACAATCAGATTGTTCGATTCAATGAGCAGTTACCTATATCTACTGGTTTAATTTTAGAGCATCCAGGTTTTTTAGGGAATGAGACAGCACTAGAAAATTTGAAATATTTAGCCAATCTGAATAATAATTATGACAAAAAATATATTTTATATCTATTAGATAGGTTTGGGATTTTGGAAAACAAGGATCAAAAAGTAAGAACTTTTTCTCTAGGAATGCGCCAAAAGTTAGGTGTTATTCAGGCATTAATGGAACATCAAGAACTTATAGTACTAGATGAACCAACTAATGGATTGGATAAGCGTTCAGTAGAGCAGTTTATCGATATAGTTCAAGAACTTAAATTACAAGGTACAACTTTTTTAATTGCTTCTCACAATGAATACGAAATTAAAGAACTATGTGATACTATTACAGAAATTGAGGAGGGGCAAATAGTTTGAAATCCATTAGAAAGTATCGTTATATACTTATTTTGCTGATCATCTTACCAATTATTGTATTTACCAGTTATATCATGGCTGGTAAATCAAGTTTTACAACACAAATAGACGAGTGGATGCATTATGATAATTTTAATACTCCAACTCGATTTGTTAAATTAAAATATCATGGTACAGTGTTGGTAGGGTATACTATTGAAATGTCAACTTCCTATCAATCCATACATTTAAAAGATAATGAAGAAGCTGAAAAGAAATATCAATCAGTGACTAAAGCATACAAAAATAAAAAAGGAATTGAAACGAATCTAGTATTTGAAAAAAATGTTATTTTTGAGAAAATAACGTTCGATTTCGATAAAATGGATGATAATGATTTTTCGAAATCAAAGACAGATTGGTTGATGGGAAAACTTCCTCCTAAGGGAATGAATCTGGAACATGCAAAAAAAATCTTAAAAAGAGAAAATTTTCGCCTAATGAAAGAATGGAATAAGCAGAAAGAAAAAGAAGCTGAAGAACAAGCAAAAAGAAGAAATAGACGATAATAACTATATAATTATATACAAGTAGTATTATTTTACTAAATATCCATAAAATCATACGAGATATTTCGATTCTAATCCGATTTCAGTCACAGTATAGATATGTTTAGTATAAGTGCATAATGAGCGTGTGTAGTATTTACTGACTCTTTTATGGTATTTGAATGTAGTATGGTTACTAGATGTTTATTCAATATACAAAAATCTTATATCATTTTTTAATACCTTTAAGAAGTTAAAAATAAAACTTAATAGAGATGATAAAAAATACAGAAAATTTAATAGAG
>CAZIGN010000230.1:0-2147 GCA_964538805.1 uncultured Lachnospiraceae bacterium | reverse complement strand
TAAATTTAAGTGAATACATCAAAGATCCATTCACAGACAAGGCTAAGTTCGATAGGGAATTATTCAAACAAGACCTTAGAGAAATAGTAATTTATATGGATGACCTGTTAGAAGAAGGTGTAGAATTTCTACCACTTCCAGAGAACAAAGATACAGCATTAGATTATAGATCTTTAGGAATTGGTGTTATGGGTCTAGGAGAAGCGTTAATAAAGCTAGGCAAAACCTATGGGAAACTAGATGCTATTATTGAAGTAGATAATATTTTCAATCTTATGGCTAACACTTGCTTACAGCAATCAGCATTACTAGCAAAACATAGAGGTACGTATCCTTTATATGATAAAGACATAGTATTAGAAAGCAACTATTTGAAGAACGTAGCAAACAAAGAAACAAGAGAACTTATTGAAAAGTATGGACTTAGAAATTCTGAACTCTTGTCGATAGCTCCAACTGGGTCAATTAGTACTATGATGAATGTTTCTGGGGGCGTAGAGCCAGTATTTCAATTTGAATACAACAGAAGAACAGTAACATTAAACTCAGAAGAAACAGTATATAAAGTTATTGCTCCAATAGTAAAAGAATATAGAGAAGTGACAGGGAACGAGGGAGACCTACCTGATTATTTTGTATCAACTTATGATATTCCATATAGAGAAAGAATTGATATGCAATCAAGGATGCAAAAATATATCGATAGTGCAATTTCTTCAACAGTAAACTTACCTAATGAGACAACAGTTGAAGAAGTAGAAGATCTATATATGTATGCTTGGGAACAAGGTTGTAAAGGAATAACAATATATAGAGAAGGCTGTATGAGAGAAGGTATCTTAACAACAGACAAGCCCAAAGATAAAGAAGAAGTTACAGTAGAAAAGAAAGAAGAAGTCTGTCCTATTTGTGGAGGTGAAATCATTCATTCCAATGGTTGCAAGATGTGTGCAGATTGTCAATGGGGTGCTTGTAGTTTATAGATAGTAAGGGGGGTCATCCCCCCCTGCTACAACATAAAGGAGTGACAAAAGAATTGAACTTTAAGATTAAAGAAAGAGGGAACTTCATACTCATTGTGTTTATAGCACTAATTATATTATCAATAGTAATTACTCAACTTTCAATCAAACAAGAAATGAAGATTATACACGCCGAATTAGAAACAACTCAAAAGAAATACCAATATGTATTTAAAGAAATTCAAGAAATGAAACAAGAAGATGAAGTGGTGGTTGAAAGCGTTGAGCAGAAAGGAACACTGCATACAATTACTTGCTACGATTTATCAGAAGATAGTAACGGAGTGTGGAAGGGACACAAGTGGTATGGTCTTACAGCAAGTGGATTTGACCTTAGAGGACACACTTGGGATACTGCTAGAACAGTTGCAGTAGACAAGGATATATATCCGTTTGGAACTAAATTAAAAATAACATTTACCAATAGTAATTATGAAAGATATAACGGTGTATATACAGCAAGAGATACTGGTAGTGCAGTCAAAGGCTATCACTTAGATTTATTTTTAGGAGACTTTAACCAAAGAAGGACACACGAGTCTGTATGGCAATTTGGCAGAACAGAAGCTTATGTAGAAGTTATTGGACTGTAAGTATTGAGAGGTGGAAGAAGATTGAGAGATTTAGTAAGAATATATAGTGCAGACAGCTCTAAAAATATGAATATTCAAATTAATAGAATTACACCATTACAGTGGGAATTGGGGATAATTTGTAGAGAATTTAGAGAAGAGGTAAGAACGGATAAAAGAAGTATGGCGAGGTTAATAGGCGTAAGCGAAGATAGATATGAAAAATACGAACGGGGAAGTGAAAGAATACCAGTAGAGGAATATTGTAAAGCGTTATTAAAGATAGATGAATTTATAAGACGTAAAGAAAGAAAAAAGTTATATTTACTACAATTTAAAAAATTAAAAACAAGTGATGGCTATCCTCAATTTTTGAGCAGCGATAAAGAGGGCAATATATTTGCAAGCAGAAGAAATATAAAATTAAAACAAGAATTTGACATAGAAACCTTAGATTGGAATCACATCGGATTTACAGCTGATAATTTTGATTTGATAGAGATTAAAGAATGAGAGAATTAAAATTAACCGAAGGTGATATTATATCTTATAA
>CAZIGN010000229.1:0-2168 GCA_964538805.1 uncultured Lachnospiraceae bacterium | reverse complement strand
CAAAATAGTATCTTGTATCTATTTCAGGATCAGAAAATATTTCAAAATTTATTCCGTCTATTCTAACAATCCAATTTTCTTTTTGAAATTCATTTTCATCTATTTTCTTAAAGCCATGGTTGTTTAATATACTCTCATTATTCATAATACAAAGGTATTAATTTTTTTGAATAAAAATTCAATAATTTATAAAATTATATAATTGATTATATCTGCTTCTATTTCAATATTATTTAAAATAAATACCATTTATATTTTTTAAATTATCAACTTCATCAACTCCACAATATTCAAAAACATCAATTTCTCCCATAGTATCTACTCCTATACACTTTAGATTATCTATTACAGGAGGTACTCCTAGAGATATTGCATGTTGAATAAATATTTTTTTAGTCTCTACTAACTGCATGTTTAAATTTTTCTATGGTGAATTTATTCATAAAATCTATTAGGTCATTAAAATTTTCATAAGGGCCTACCATTTCAACATCTAACATACTTTTTCCATCTTCTTTAATAATGTATTTAATTTCTACTACATTGTCTTCTTTTGAATATATTCTTTCTAGTACATACTTTTTATCAAATACTATTCCTGCTGCTTCTAAAAGTGTTTTTAAATCCATTCTCATTTTCATTTTAATTTATTATATTTATCTTATCTTATGTTGTATCAAATTATCTTTTTTAAATATGTACTCCTACATCTGCAATAGGAATATCTTGTTCATTAAATATTACATATATAATCTTTCCGTCTATCTCTGTTCTTGTAAATCGGAAATCTTCATCTAATAAATCCATTATATATTGTAATTGGCTCTTAATCTCTTCCATTTAGTTTTTTTAGATTAAATCGTTTTACTTTTTTGCCATCTATTTCTATAATTTCTAAAAATCCTTTTTCTTGTAAAGTTTTATGTCTTTTCCTAATAGTTTGGACACTGACATTTAACCTGTCTGCTTCTTCTTGATCAGATAAAAATATATAGCCATAGTCCCAAGTAGTTTTGTCTTCTATAAAATTTTCATTTGATTCCATTATAAAATTACCTCTTCTTTAGTTGTTAAATTCTTTAAATCTTTAATAGTGACATCATATCTATCCATCAAAGCTTTAGTTATCTTCTTCTGTTCTTCGTTATTATTTTTTAATTCTTTTATTTGGTTTAATAGTAAAGCTACATCTTTAGAGTTTTCTGTAATTTTTTCTTTAACCTTCTCAAGATCTTCGTCATGTTTTTGGAGAGTCCAAATAATTGCTTGACCTAATTCATTTAAATGAAAGAATTTTTCATTTATCTTTATTCCTGTAATCGGATCTGTTTTCTCAGTAGGCACAACTGTTAAAAATCCTTTTTCTTCCAAAGATTTATTATACTTAGCAATACTATGTCTATCCATATTTATAATCTTAGAAAGTTCTGTATCTGAATAAGATATCTTACCGAATCCTTCTATATCTTTAAACATAGCATGTTGAGAAGCAATAACATAAGATTTTTCATTTAAATCTATATTTTGTGTTTCTAAGAATTCTTCTGAAAAAACCTCAAAATTTTTATAAGATAAAAAGACATATACATTATTTCTCTTCATACCATTTTTTATAATCTTAATATACTTCTCTTCTTCTAGTTTATCTAAACATTTCATTACTGTAACTTTAGATACTCCAGAATCTTTTACAATAGTATTAATAGATGGATAACAGCTCTTACTTTCATTATTCATATACTTTTTAATAGCTAAGTACACTAGTAAATCTTTTGGCGTAAGTTTTTTGTTTTCAGTCATACCATTTGGTAATTGGATATGCTTTTTGCTCATTTTTCTTACATCATTTTTTCATGCTACAAAGGTATAAAAATTATAACATAAAAAATGTCGATCGGTATAATTTTTAAATTAAGGTACTAGAAGTGTGTTTTAAGGTCAAAAGGTTTAAAAATCACCAGGTGAAAATTAAACCGTTTAGGGCAAAAATGCATTTCTACTATACTAAAATAGAAATTATACCTATCTGGGAATTATAGGTCTGGTGAAAAGTGAACCGATGGTGGTGAAAAGTTTACCTCTAACTATACTTATACCTATACTTATATAACTATACTTAATGGGCTGAAGTTCGCAGATTTTAATTTTGCGGGGATTTCTGAAAGTTA
>CAZIGN010000228.1:0-2184 GCA_964538805.1 uncultured Lachnospiraceae bacterium | reverse complement strand
CAAACACCTATTGACTTAGTAGGAATTTGATGTTATCATTTATAAAAGCATATATTAAATTATATATAGAAACATATATAGAAACATATATAGAAACATATATAGAAACATATATAGAAACATATATTAAAGCATATATATAAAGTATTTATAGAAGCATATATAAAAGCATATATTGATTTAAATAAAATGATAAAAACAAAGAAAGGTTAAATTGCAAAGCAATAGGTGAGTAAAATGAGTAGAAATTTTTTAGAAGCTATTAAAAACAGACGTTCAATTTATAGTATAGGAAAACAAGAAATTGTTTCAAAAGAAAGAATTAAAGAAGTGGTAGATGAAGTAATACTTCACACACCATCTGCATTCAATTCTCAAAATACAAGAGTGGTAATTCTTTTTGATAAACAACATGAGAAGTTATGGGAGATAACAAAAGAAGCACTAAGAAAGATAGTTAGTGAAGATGCATTTGCAGATACTTCAAATAAAATAGACTCTTTCAAAGCTGGTTATGGAACTGTATTGTTTTTCGAAGAATTAGATACAGTAAAAAGCCTACAAGAAAAGTTTGCATTATATAAAGATAATTTTCCAATATGGTCTGTTCAGTCAGGCGGAATGAATCAATTTGCATTATGGACTGCATTAGAAGATGAAGGTCTAGGTGCTTCTTTACAACACTATAATGAATTGATTGAAGGTGAAGTGAAAAACACTTGGAATATCGAGGATAGTTGGAAGTTAGTAGCTCAGATGCCATTTGGAAATGTAGTAGAAAAGGCAGGCGAAAAAGAATTTATGCCTTTAGAAGAAAGAATTAAAGTATTTCAATAAAGTAAGAATACAAAAAAACGAACTGAAAGGTTCGTTTTTTTTGTGCACTACACTTCGTTGATAAAATTAAGCAATCACAAGCTAAAGTAGAAAATTCGAAATAATACAACATAAAATTAACAAGAAGTTTAATATAATGCTATCACACAACCAGAATAACTGATATAATTTGCTTAAATCGATTTATACGGAAATTGAGATCTTTAAAAAAGCAACATATGAAAGGGAAAAAGCTATGGAGATAAACAATAAAACTATATTTTCAACAAATCTTAAGACTCTAAGAAAAAAGCAAGATGTTACTCAAGAGCAGTTGGCAAATTACTTAGGCGTAAGTCCACAAGCTGTATCAAAATGGGAAAACGGTAACTATCCCGAAGGAGATTTATTACCCAAAATATCTGATTATTTTGGTGTATCCATCTCATTTCTTTATGGTCAAGAAAAGCAAAAAGTATCTATAGAGCAAGAATTATTAGACCTGTTTCAAGGTATAGCACAAAAGCATATTGATGATGGAAAACCTGGGAATTATAATCCAGAGTATTTTGATAAAATGTTAGATATAATTTGGGCATTTCAAATAGGAGCTTGGAAAAACAATAAAGAATATTACAAAAAAGTAATACCTGATAAAAGTGCTAGAACTGCGTCGGTTATAACAGATGATGCAGGATTTGGTTTCTTTAATCTGAACTTAGATAATCAGTTTTATACGTTAGGAAGAGATACCAAAGAAGGATTTTTCGAGAATCTAAAAGAAATAGATGATGCTAGAGAAATGTTTGAAGTTTTGGGTAAAGAAGGTGCTATAAGAATAATATATTATCTTCTAGCGCTAAATGGCAATGAATATGTAACAATTGCAACTATAGCACAAGATACAGGTTTAGATATTGAAAGATGCAAGGCTTTGATGGATGAAATAGGAACATTTCAAACAAAATACAACGCATGTTTTAAGCACATTGATGTAAAAATTAAAGATGGAGTTGAAGATGCGTATGGAATAAATCAAGCAGTTGCTTCTTTATATATTGCACTTCTAATGAATATGAAAGTATTGCTAGATACCCCTGATGGATTTCATATGCAGATTGGATGCAGAACGAAAAGTTGGTTTGATATGGGTGAAGTAAAGAAACATTTTAAAGAGACTATAAAACAAAATAAGTCTAAAAAATAGTATTATAAAGATACTATAAAATAAAAAAAGTCCAAAAAATGTTTAATAAAATCAAGAACATTTTAAGTTGACAGTAAAGTAATTTAATTAATAAAAACACCTTAACATACAAAAGTATATGCTTAAGGAGAAATGGTGCAGCATGAAAGAAAAGAAAAGAA
>CAZIGN010000227.1:0-2199 GCA_964538805.1 uncultured Lachnospiraceae bacterium | reverse complement strand
CGAATGAAGAATTCGTAGTAAAAGAACCAGTGGAAGTAAAGAAGAAAAAATGGTTTCAGTTTTGGAGATAGAAAAAAGCTACTCACTTCGAGTGGCTTTTTTTAGAATATTAATGGGACGATAATTGACTCATTAAAAATTAAATAAAATACGTTTATAGTTATAAAGAAATAATAGCTGAATTAAAAATATGATTTCTTCTATGTCTCTATAAAAAGTGTTTTGTATTAGAAAGATATAAATGATATAATAAATAAGAACATATATTCATGAACGAAATTAAAGAAGTGGAAATAGTATCGTATTCAAACAATACGACATAGGAGAAAACGATGAATAATTTTATTAAATTAATATATCTGAAAAAGAAGAATAAAACGATACTTATATATGGATTTTCTGGACCTACAGACTTAGCCGAGACTGCAAGAAAAACGAAGCAGTTAAACAAGTATAAAGACATTTATATTTCTACAGTTATTTTAAATGAAGAGAATACCGATGAATTTATTCAAAATTTAGAAAATAAGAATAAAATAGAAACTGAGGACAGCTATATAGAGGAAAGTTTTGTCAGACGTCCTGAAGTCATATCCGATAATGTAGGAGATATGGATAGATTTAATGGTCCTGTACTAGGCGTGCATACACTTCAAGAATATTGGAGCATTCATAAAGAGGTGCTGTTTCAGGAGTTATGCGAGTATTGTAATGATGAAGTTTCTAGCAAGCTAGAAGCTTATGATAGAATAAAAAAATTGTTTGATGATATTTATTCAGAATGCGGCATTAATTTTTTAGACAATGGAGGAAGAATAGGAAATTTTGAAAGATATATACAATCTAAAAACGGTGAAGTATTTGTTACAGAGTGTAAAGATGATAAATGCATTGTATTTAAAAAACTTTCAAAAGTAGATTATGATATCTGTGTAAATTTTAAAGCACAGATAGCAGGAAGAACGATAGTGGATAAGATAGTAATACTTAAATCTAAAGAGAATGAAGTATTTTTCAAAGCAAAAGAACATATAGCTTCTTTTAGTATTAAAGTATGGGAAAAAGATAGTGGTATGTTGATATGGGCTTTGAAATGTTCGTATTGTTGGAATATGTCAATGGGGATGAATGTAGCAGGACCCAGAATCATTTTCACTGATAAATTTACAAAAAAATTAGAGAAAAGTACAAATCATGAGCTAGAAGGTATTAAAGAGATTCAACGAATTTCTGCTTTTGTTAAAAGTGAAGTTGGAATAAGCCAATCAGCATGGAATAAAGAATATGATAAGGGTCAAACACTTGGGAAATCATTAAAATTAAAAGAATGCAAAGGTGAATTCATTAATGTAAGTGATGATCTCCAAGGAGAGATTAATAGTTTTAAGAAAGTAATGAGTATGATAACTGAAACGAATGTTACTAAAGCGATAATAGTAGACCCTTATTTTTCTACAGAAGCTTTATCTAATTATTTACCGAGGTTTCAGAAATACGTTAATCTAGAAATAATTACATCTTTAACAGGTGTAGACCCTGATAACAAAAAACCGGTAGAGAAACAATCAAACAAGACTTTAAGCTTGCTTAAAAAAATAAAAGGTCTATTAAATGGCAAATTAAAATTTTACAATATTACTCGTGGAAATAATCAAGCTTTCCATGATAGATTTCTTTTGTTGGAATATAATGATGACAAAAATATAGAAGTCTATCACATGGGGAATTCATTAAATTCAGCTGGAATATCATATCCGTTTATAATAACTCCATTAGAAGACAAAGTTGCATTAAATGTTTGCGAGTACATTAATAACTTAAAAGATCCAGAACATCAGAAAGAATTACCTAAAAAATTAAGAAATAATATAGAGATTTTATTCGATAGTGTTAAGGAAAAAGAGAAAGAAAGTTTAAGACAAGGAAAGAAGAGTTATACTTATAAATTTCCTACAATTATAGCAAAAAACGACAACTATAATCAGGCCGTTGCTAAATGTATTGAGGATGGATATATTTTAGCAGATGAAAATGCGCGAATAGCTATAGTCGAGAATAAAGTGAAAGATTTAATAACGGAACTTCTTGAAAGTGGTAGATTGGATAGTGATAGGACTATAGCTTTGGGGGAGATTATATTATTATCTAATAAAGCTTACAGTGAAGTTCAAGAATCTGTGATGTTTAGTTCAAAAAAAA
>CAZIGN010000226.1:0-2210 GCA_964538805.1 uncultured Lachnospiraceae bacterium | reverse complement strand
CCTGAAAGGCAAAACTGCGAAAGTCGTGATGGGTTAAACCATCCCAAATTAAATGCGTGGCATTCCCCAGTAATAAGCTGAAGATAGTCACCAAAGCAAAGCCCAATACGGATGTTGCATGATTCAAATTTAGAGGGTGATGTATTCCCACAAAGCGATACAACGCAGGGCGATATACCAGATACCAAAGTGCACAGAATATAAGGCCCAAGAATAAGTTTGGATAAAACAAGGCCGACCATAAATGTGGCGTTGGGTCTTGGCGTAGGGTAAACAGGCGATGTAAATCTGGCAGCATACAGCCAATTGCAAGTGCAGCAATGGGTAGCCGTTGTCCTGAGAGTTTAGCTAGCGGTGGCGCAAGTACAGCATGAGATAAGGTAAAGGGCATATATGCTTACTTTACATGATTCTTAGATGATTCTAGGTGATACATTTCTAATAAACTCATAAGTGTTATTGTTATTAAAAAATAAAACATGGTTGGGAAGTGCATGAAAAACAAAAAATCTGTTAATCCACAAATAGAAAAAAATATTGTAAAACAAATTCCCATTAATGAAAGATGCTGAGATTTTGATGTTGAAGGTTGAAATAGTTTATAAAAATAAAAAATTAAAGGAATTAAAAATGCAGAAATAATACCTAATAAGCCAACTAGCCCATTAGAGGCCAGGAACTGGAAAAAAATATTATGCGCATGTGGATTACAAGCAGGTAAGAGTCCTTTAGCTTGTTGCTCACAAATATTATCTCTGAATTTTTTTGCTCCAACACCATATATAGGAGATTTTAACATTTCGTCAACAGCATAACTCCATAAGAATATACGAGTACCAGTACTAGAGTGATAGTTATTTTTTTCAATTAGAGAAGTATCTTGTTGAAAAGCATTTAATCTTTTCTGAATGGGTGAGTTAGGTAGAAAAAACAAAACACCTGTAAGGATGAACGATGTTAATAAGGTTAATAAGACTTTTGATCGTTGAGACTTAAAATAGTAAAAGCTCAGGATGATTAGTATTAATGGTATTCCTAACCAAGTACCTCTACTGCCATGTGCGACTATTAGAAATAAGTTAATTAGAGATAAAACAATTAAAATATTCGAAAATTTTTGATTTTTCCCAAGGTTGAAAACTAACATAAGTATGGATAAAGAAGCTATAGAAGCATCATATAATATTATAGCGTCAAATTTCTTTACTAATAATGCTCGATCAAAGTTGTATATGATATTGAAATAACCGTTAAATATAATAGAAAAAACTCCTCCAATATTTATAATATAGAGAAAAATATTTTCACTTTTTTTAATATTTAATAGAATGGTTGGTAACATTAAAAAAGCAAGTGCATATAGGAACTGATTGTTCATATCAGGGGCTAGTTTTTGATCGAAAAAATGGTCATTTGATATTTGGTCATTATGGAAGAATAGATTGATAATATATATGGAAATAAATGGAAGGGCTAAGGTTAGAAAAATAGGTAAACTAATATATATTTTTTTTTGTAAAGTAATGAAAATTATAAATAGTGTCAATAAAACATAGTTTAGAGACCAATTAACTCCATCATCAATCACTAAGTTTACAAAAAAAGTTAGGAAAAATAGAGCTAATAATAAAGAAAAAGTTTTTTCTAAATTAAGTAAATTTGTCATGATGAAAATGGGTGTAAAATTTGTTGATATATTAAAGAGTATAATTATCTTAATTTCAATTGATAGTAATCAAATTATTCTTCTATTTTCTTTTGTTATGTTATAACATGTTGTTTTTGTTTTGGGCTGAGTGAAATAGTCATGGCGTTCCATAAGAATTTAATAACAGTTTCAATTTTTGCAGTACTTAGTCCAGCAGCATTTGCCAATACAGATGCTACAAATACACAACTGGAAACGATTCAGCTACAAGCACATCCTTTGGTACAAACTGCAGCAGATTTCGCTGTAGCAGATCATGTAATTGATCAGAAAACGTTGGCAGAGCGCAGCACCACTATAGGTGATGCAATGGCAGATGAGCTAGGTGTTTATTCTAACCAATATGGTTCAGGCTCTAGCCGACCTGTCATTCGTGGGCAAGATGGCCCACGTGTTAAAGTGCTGCAACATGCTTCAGAAACGGCAGATGTTTCTACACTTTCACCCGACCATGCGGTAACGGTAGATCCAATTTTGGCCAAGCAAGTTGAAATTATTCGTG
>CAZIGN010000225.1:0-2211 GCA_964538805.1 uncultured Lachnospiraceae bacterium | reverse complement strand
AATCATAGTATAACTAAATTTCTTTTTTGTTAAATATTTTAACACTTAAATATATCTCTATTAAAATAGCAGCTAAGGCTATAATTATTGGCCTTAGAGCTTCTTTAATATCAATTTTATC
Source organism: uncultured Lachnospiraceae bacterium (assembly GCA_964538805.1). Lineage (GTDB taxonomy): Bacteria > Bacillota > Clostridia > Lachnospirales > Lachnospiraceae > CAZIGN01. Next base: position 2,090 of record CAZIGN010000225.1, on the reverse strand, counting down.
CATTATTAGTTGCATATTGTTAGATACTAAAAAAACTGGATTATACTCACTTACTGCTGGAACTATATTAATCAAAAACATCAAAGCTACTATAGTTCCAGTAAAAAGCAAACAAGCATAGTTACTTTTAAATATAACACCGCCTAGAATAATAGTTGATAACAATAATGTTCCAAACAACCATAGCAAGAATATTGCTAGAAAAAGATTGTTAATATTTGATGTGTCCCAAAAATAATCAGTGTATATAAAAGTTACTAAAAAACACAAAACATAACTAATAGTCCATATTATTAATGATATTGAAAACTTTGAATATATAACAACTCTCCTACTCAAACCTTTTGTTAACATATTAATCAAAGTTCCTTTTGCAAATTCATTAGACATAATCCCACTAAATAAAATTACTAAAACTATCAATCCCATTTGTGGTACATTTGAAAAAAATTGCATCCATGAATCAACTGCAGTAGGTTCATTTATAGCAACAACCATACCTTCTGGCATAAACTCTTTTATAATTTGTGGTGTAAACTTTGCTGTTATTGGATTAAGCATCCCTATTAATACAAAAACTATCACAATTAGCATTAATTTATGCGTTCTTACCACTTCAATTCCTTCTTTTTTTAAAAATGCTATATATGATCTCACTTAACCACCTCCATAAAAAGGTTTTCTAATGTAGGTTCTATAACCTCTAATTTGGTTGGCAAGAGTTTACCTGTTGCTAATAGCTCAATTACAAGTTCCTCTAATTTTTCAATATTTTTTGTATAAATGATTATCTTTAAATTATCTGTTTCTATGCTCAAAATCTCTTTACTTAAAATATCTTTGTTTAAAATATTATTATCTGAATCTTCTTCTAGATATCTATCAATATATTTACTCCTTATATCCATATTTATAAAACGGTTTGCTTGATCTTTATTTGAAAACTCAATTAACAAACTTTCTTTCTTGTTATTTTGTTTTATCTCTGATAATTTTCCTGTTAAAACTATTTTTCCTTTATCAATAATTGCTATATCATCACATATCCTTTCTACATCAGAGAGTATGTGGGTGGAAAATATTACCGTCGTTTTTTCTTTAACTTTACTTAATATATCTAATATCTCTCTTCTTCCTATAGGATCAAGTGCTGAGGTTGGTTCATCACATATTAATAGTTCTGGCTCATTTAAAAGCGCTTGAGCAATGCCAAGTCTTTGTTTCATTCCTCTTGAGAATCCACCAATTCTTTTTTTTACATTATCTAAGCCTACCAAAATCAATAACTCTTCACTTCTTTTTTTAGTCTCTTCTTTACTCAAACCTGTAATTTCACCACACAATAAAAGATATTCATGTGGTGACATATAATTATAAAATTCTGGAACATCCGGCAAATATCCAATATGTTTATTTGTTTTAGTTTGACCATAAGAGACTTTTTTACCCAAGACTGTAATTTCTCCAGAATCAGGTTTTAGCAAACCTAGTATCATTTTCATTGTCGTAGTTTTTCCTGCACCATTTACTCCTAAAAATCCGAACACTCTATTCTTTCCCACCGAAAATGATAAGTCGTTTATTACTGTTTGTTCTCCAAACTTTTTACTCAAATGAGAAGTTTTCAATATATCCATTATTCATCGCCCTTTCCAATTGCAAAATAAATTATTGGTCCGACAATTTGAAATCCACATACAATTACAATCCAGATAATCTTATTTCCGAATTTATAATTAGGATGTTTTAAAAGATGAATTAATGCTGCTAACATAAGAATCAACTCTAAAATAATAATTGGTAGTATAAACGGTAGGTATTCCATAATTTTATCCATTCTAATTTCCTCCTAAATTTTCTTTCATTTTATTAGTTATTGCAATAAACCTTTTGTCTTTTTCTAATATTTTAAAGTATGGATTTTGTGTTATTCCTTTAACCATACTATTTTTTATCACTTTTTCTTCTCTTGGTGTTTCTTTGCCTAAGTCAAAATCTTCAAACCATGTCTCTAGCAAATCAAAATATTTATCTCCTTTAAGCTTGATTGGTAAAAACTTATAAATGCAAAGATTAGCATATTCTTTTGC
>CAZIGN010000224.1:0-2214 GCA_964538805.1 uncultured Lachnospiraceae bacterium | reverse complement strand
TTATATTTTATAAAATATTCATAAAGTGACAGTTCATTAAAAGATTTTCTATCATCACTTACACTAGTTGGAGCATACTCTTGATTTACTGCATCAATGTACATTGAAAGAATAGAATTGTCTTTTGTATAATCACATCGAGATGTTTTTAAATTAGCTAAGTTATTAATACATACAAAATTTTCATTTATAGGTAGTATTACGTCTATAACTAAATTTTCTTCAACTAGAGTCTCAATGATTGCCCAGTATTCTTTTAGGAAAAGATATTTGATAACTAAGTTACAAATTAATCCTCTACTTTGACACCATACCAGAAATTCAATTAGATCAGGGTGTTTTAAAGGAGTATCTCCCTCAATATTTAATTCTACCCCTGCAGGTAAAGAAATTAATATTGCTCTGAGTTTATTTAAATCCGCATAAATAAATTCATGCTTTACATCACAGTAATCAACAATCTTAATATTTAAAGATTCTGGAAAATATGGAAAAGGCTTTTCTTCATATTCCATGGTTTTAGTGCCATCTGTAAAAAATGTTATTTGAATATTTCCATTTTTATATTGATATAATATCTCGTTTTTATTTGTCATATTGTATGTATTACTATAGTTAATCTCAAACACGTTGTGACTTATTGTCTTTAATATCTTCTAACTTCTCAATTATATTTTCGCTTAATTCTCTACTTCTTTTGGCATCTTCAGAAGTTAGTTCAACTTCATAAGCTGCTTTACGAATAATAAAAGAAACTTCTTCTATGTCTAATAAATTATATTTCTTTTTTATATATAAAGCAATAGTATCCCTAAATAAGTAAGCTAAAAACCCAGCAAAAATGAATCCTAGTACTATAGAAAGTACAGGACTCATTTTTAATAATTCTAATATGTATTCCATATTATTTTTTCCTTTATTAATATTTCTTTTACTTTTTGAATTAATTCTTCAATGGTACCATTGTTATCAATAACATAATCAAATTCTGCATCATCTAATGCTGTTTCTGATTCATGTTCTTTTGTAGGTTTACAATGTTTTTTAATAAAATCTTTTTCATACTCACGTAATTCTATTTTTTCATTATTGACTTTCACGTAAGTTTCTACAAAATAAGCAGGATCTTCAATACATTTTAAGTACTCTGTGTCCCTATTAACTCTAATAAGGATACCATTTCTATCTTTTATAGCTTTAGCTTCATTAGGAAATCTCACATCACTAATTATCCAATTAGGTAAGGATTCAAAGAATTGTTTATTCAGAGTTTTATACTCATCACTATGACCATTTTTAGTTATATACTCAGTTCTGGTTAATCCAGTTTCTTTTCTAAACCACTCTTCTTTATCAACAAAGTTAGCAAAAGTTGCATTAATCCAGATATTAGGATGAATAAATCTACCACACTGAGTTCCAAGCATTTGTAAAATTGTTCTAGGAGTATGTTCTAGTTTATAAGCAGTTTGCCAATTAGTTCTAAGCTCTTCTTCATATCTTTCTTTACTACAAGGTTCACTATTCATAACAGTTCCTTTAGAAGATTGAAAAAATCCGTCTGCAAATGCATATCTAATCCACTCTTCCCCAAGTTCTTTTTCTTTAAATTTAGGATCTTCTAACTGTTCTCTAGTACATCCTAAAAGTAAACAAACCATATCTTTAAGTTTGTCTGCAAATTTAACATTTTTCCAACTAGAAGCCTTTGAATACTTTTCAAAATCCTCAAAAGCTATTTCAACATCTTTTTCTTCTTTTAAAATTAGCCACTGGATTATATTAGTCACAGTATCTTTTCCACTAAGAGCTTTTCCAGAAATACCTATTATCATAATTTATATTGTTCTATATAATCATACAAACTGTCTACATCTTGACAAATTAAATTTTTATCTGAATCAAATGCTTCTAATCCATCAGCTCCAAAATCATTTTCGAACATAAACCAAAATATCCAATCTATTCCTTCTTCAGAATATATTTCTTTCCATAATGAATCTGCTATCTGCATAGAAACTTCAGCAACTGGATATTTTCCTTCATATAAATTAAATCCAAAATCACTATATTCTGTAATATAGGATTCGTATTTTTTATATAAATTTATAATGTTTTTAAATCCCTCTTTAGTCATTATTTTTTATTTAAATGTTTTATTATCAATTCCTAACAAATAATTATACTTATAAATACTGTCTACAAATATAGGTA
>CAZIGN010000223.1:0-2229 GCA_964538805.1 uncultured Lachnospiraceae bacterium | reverse complement strand
ATAGAAGAAGATATCAACAATAATGAAGATGAAGAAGTAGCAGTTGATACAGGTGACTTAAAAACAATGTATTTATACTTATTAATGACATTATCTGCAGGTACATTTATTTATATCAGTAAAAGAAATAAGAATAAAGAAGCAAAAGTAAATAATTAGTAATATAATAAGGCTTATGCTTACAGATTAAAGAATTTGTAAGCATAAGCTAATTTAAGAAATGGAGATTAGAAAAGATGGCAAAGATATTACTTACAGGTGGTGGAACAGCAGGCCATGTAACACCTAATCTAGCACTAATACCAAAACTAATAAAAGAAGGTTATCAGGTAGTTTATGTAGGATCATATAATGGAATTGAAAAGAATTTAATTCAAGAAGCAGACATAAGATATAAAGCAATATCAACAGGAAAGCTAAGAAGATATTTTTCACTTAAGAATTTTACAGATGTTTTTAGAATATTAAGAGGATATTATCAAGCAAAAAGAATAATGAAAAAAGAAAAACCAGATATTGTGTTTTCAAAAGGAGGATTTGTAGCAGTACCAGTTGTAAGAGCAGCATATAGCTACAAGATACCTGTAATAATTCATGAATCAGACATAACAGTAGGTTTAGCAAACAGAATATGCACAAAATATGCAAACAAAGTATGTTACAATTTTAGAGAAACCGAAAAATATCTGCCAAAGGAAAAAGCAATATATACAGGAACACCGATAAGAGAAGAATTAAAAAAAGGCGATAAAAAAGCCGCCCAAAACATTCTGGGATTTGAAAAAGAGTTGCCTGTAATACTAGTAATAGGTGGAAGCCTTGGGGCAATGGCAATTAATAAGATTATTAGAGAAAGCTTAGAAGAATTACTAAAACATTTTAATGTTATTCATATATGCGGAAAAGACAAAGTTTCAAAAGAACTTTCTAATATAGAAGGATATAAACAGTTTGAATATGTAAAGAAAGAACTAAAAGACTATCTTGCATTAGCAGAGGTTGTAATATCAAGAGCAGGAGCAAACTCCTTATGTGAACTTTTATATCTTAGAAAACCTAATATATTAATACCACTATCAGCAAAAGCTAGTAGAGGAGATCAGATATTAAATGCAAGATCTTTTAAAGAATTAGGTTATAGTGAAGTGCTAGATGAAGATGAGATGACAAAAGAAGAACTAATAATAAAAGTAAAAGAAGTATACAAAGATAAAGGAAAATATCTTGAAAAGATGTCAGAAAGTGAAGTTTCAGAACCAGCAGAGATAATAATGAATTTAATAGAAGAAACCAAAAAAGTTTAAGTACTGTTTAAAGGACACTAAGATAAAAAAGTGAAAAATAGATAAAAATGGTTTGCAAATACATAAGTCGTATTGTATAATTATAAAGCATTTTGGCTATTTTATAAAAGTCAATATGAGTGATTAGAAAAAGGGTATAAAAGCATGTTTAAAAAAAAGACGCAGATAGTTGGTTTTGTAGATATTCATAATCATATTTTGCCGGGTATAGATGATGGTGCAAAGAATATGCAAGAAACAACACAGATGATTCGTATTGCTTATGAAGAAGGAATTCGAAGTATATTGGTTACACCGCATTATAATGTTAATAGGCCATACTCAACAAAAGAAGAGATACAAGAGGCATTTTTAAAAGTTAAAGAACATATAGAAAAAAGTTATGAAGATCTTTCTTTATATGTTGGGAATGAAGTGTTTTATTCTACAGAGATTGAAGAATATTATGAGAACGAAGACATATTATTATTAGCTGGTACTAGATATACGTTGGTTGAGTTTATGCCAAATGATAGTTATGATCACATAAGAGCTGGGCTTAATAATATAATAATGTTAGGTTATACTCCTGTTTTGGCACACTTTGAAAGATATTTTAATCTTGTGGAAAGCATGAATAGAGTAGAAGAATTAAAAAACATGGGTGTAATAATACAAGCTAATGCGCAAAGCATTTTAGGTAATTATGGAACAACCATAAAAAAGCAGCTAAAAGGATATCTTAAAAAGAACCTGATAGATATAGTGGCAACAGATGCTCATAGTCCAAGAAGCAGAGCGCCAAGACTTAGAGAAGTATCTGATTTATTAGCGCGTAAGTATGGTAAAGATTACATGCAGGCGATATTAATTGATAATCCACAAAAGATAGTAAGTGGAGAGTATATATAGAATTATTAAGAAAGGAAGGCATATCAACCCTTTT
>CAZIGN010000222.1:0-2265 GCA_964538805.1 uncultured Lachnospiraceae bacterium | reverse complement strand
CAAATGAAATAAAAAACATTAGCGATAATACACTTGTATATTCCATAGAGCCTCCAAACTTAAACACTCATTTATATTGTTTCTTTATATGATTTTATCACAAATAACTCTAATATGGTGTATCTTTTGTTACAAAACCTGCTATTGTTTTTTCCAAACTCATATCATGACTTACAATAAATTCAGTTTCATAAAGCTCATATACTTTAATCATAGATTCATACGCTTTGTATTGTGGTATTATCTTTCTAATCAAGTTGTCTTTATTGTTAAGAATATCTGGCTGATAGCTTATTGTCTTATGATTTTCTTCTATTGCACAGTATAATATGTCTGCTTCAACTAGATCTTGAAACATATGACTTCCAAACGAAAGTTCAGGACTATATCCTGCTTTACTGTATTCGAGTTCACAGATTATATCAAATTCACTAATGTCAGAAAACTTTACAGGAACTCCTAGTTCTGGAGAAGAAGTACCTATTCTTCCTGGAACTATAAGCATCATATTCATATTTGTGTTTTTGTAATAATTATTTATTGTTCCAATAATATTTGCGACTTCTACTTTTTTGTTATAAGGATAATTGTAGTACTCATATGCATCAACTAATACAATCACGTCAACATCTTCATTTCTCGATCTTCCCATAGCTGATTTTTCAATTAAAAACAATGTTGAATCTTTTTTTATGTCCGGCAAATCTATAATTTCTGACTCTGTGCATATTTGAAGCGGCCTACATTGAAGTAGATTAAAAACAAAAGATTTATTCTCGCCAAAATTTATTGTATATTCAATATCAACTGGATATTCATAAACGGTTTCAAGTGTATTTAACACTCTTTTAGCAAGTTCAATAAATTCTTCATTTTCTGCAAGTCCTCTTAAAGAAGCAAAGTAAATATCTCTATTAATCCCTCTACTCTCAAACATTTCTTCAACATCTTTATTATGTTCAAGTAATTGTTTTTTGTATAAGAAGGAAGTAGATTAATTACTTTATCAAGATCTAATTCTTCATTCTTATTAGTTATAATGCTAAGTACATCAACTTTATGCTGTGAATACTTATGTCTTTGGTCATAGTCTTGATACATCAAAATCTTTGGTTTATCAATACTTATTAATCTTGGATAATCTCCTTGCGTTCTATCTACTGCTCTTGTACCTAAGCCTAATACAACTCTTAAAAGCCCTGCCTTCATATCCATGTCATCACAAACTTTGTAAGTACTATATGAATATCCAACACCTGCAGCATCAGGAAAGAAATATTCACCATAGTAAGAACCAGACACTCTTTGTACTAATAATGACATTTGTTCATCTCTTTTTGAAAGACTCCTTGCTCTTCGATATTCTAAAGCAGATAGATTCATAGTGCTAGCATACACCCTTCTTACCGCATCTTCAAAAGCAACAAGTCTGTCTTCAATTTCTCCTGCATTTACGCAAAAAACAGAGTCATATTTTCCTGCAAATGCATTACCAAAACCATCCTCTAATATACTACTAGATCTTACAATTATTGGACTTTGTCCAAAATACTCTAACAACTTTCTAAATTGATTTCTTATATCTTCTGGGAATTCACCTTCTAGCAAAGTATTAGCAAATGGGGCTGCCAGGGTAAAATATTCTTCTTCTGTTCTTTGCCTTATTCTTAAATCCCATGCATTATTATGCACAATATAGGTATAAAACACATCTGATCCTACAAAAAATGAATCGTGTGCTTCAAATTTATCAAGCAAATCAGGATTGTACTTTTCTACTATCTTTCTTGCGAGTAACATTCCACAGGCTTTACCACCAATCATTCCTGTTCCTATCATCCTATCTCTTACAGAGAAAAAATCCTGTGCAGTAAAATGATTAGCAATTAACTCTCTTAGTTTCATATCTCTTGTCATCATAATTCTGCACATTTTGTATAAGTCTTCTTCTTTTAATTCTCCCATAGAATGTAGTAATTTTGACTTTGAAAAGAATCTATCCCAACTATCTGATTCATCATTATTGATATCAGTAAATTGATTAACAATAGAATAAAATCTACTTACAAATATACCTTCTGTAAGATTCTTAAAAGATCCTGTTTCTGGAATATATTGATGGGGTAAGAACATCGTTGCTGAATACCTTTTATATATTTTTAATGGATGTACATATATTGTTTTTAATGTCCATATAGCCACCTTCTGTCTTTTTTGAACTACCACTTGGCTAAAGCCGAAGTGGATTCCTAAGTACGGAAACCC
>CAZIGN010000221.1:0-2270 GCA_964538805.1 uncultured Lachnospiraceae bacterium | reverse complement strand
AAGTATGTAAAGCAATTTGCTGCTATGGAAAAAGCATTGTCTCAACTTCAATCTAGTACCTCGGCATTAACTTCAATGTTGGGTTATAGTCAAGGTTAATTTTGCTTAACAAAAAAGTTGTTTTGACTTAACTACTTAGGCATAATAGAGATGAATATAATTTAAAGACAAAAATACGGAGGCAAATATGGCTGAACATAGAGCGTATAACAAATATTTAGAAGATAAGATTAAGCAAGCAACGAAAGAACAATTAACACTTATGTTATTTGATGGAGCAATAAAGTTTTGCAACATGGCAATTACTGCAGTTGAGAATAAACACATAGAAAAAGCCAATTATAATATCAGAAAAGTGGAAAACATAATACTAGAATTTAGAGCTACACTTAATTTTGATTATAATATAGCAAAAGAGCTAGATAATATTTATGAATATTTGTATAATAGATTAGTACAAGCTAACATCAAAAAAGATAAAGAAATATTAGAAGAAGTACTAGGTCACTTAAGAGGACTAAGAGATACTTGGGCTGAAGCTATGGTTATAGCTAAAAAAGAAAATCGTAAAACAGTGTAGCTTTATATTTAGGATAGTTTTTTGAGACAAATTTTATGAAAGGTTTTGCTTTCTTGCTTTTGGACAAAAGATATTAGGTTCTTATAAGTAGAAACCGCAAAATTAGTGGGTAGGTGTGAATGAAAAAATGCAAAGAGTATTTAGTTATTCTAATCGATAGCTTAAAAAAGAAAATTGAAGTCCTTGATAGTATCTCTTTACTCAACAATTTGCAAGCTTCAATCATTAAAGAAGATAAGTTTGATGCTGAAGCTTTTGATGAAACTGTTGATAAAAAAGAAAGTTTGATAAATAAACTAAATACACTTGATGTTGGTTTCGAAAGCGTGTATGATAGAATTAAAGAAGAGATAACTAGTAACTTAACTCAGTATAAAGAAGAGATAAGACAGCTAAAAGATTTAATTGCTACTATATCAGATTTAACTATAAAAGTCCAAGCTGAAGAAGCTAGAAACAAAGAAGCTTTTATGATAAGAAAAGAGATAATAACCAAGGAAATAAAGTCGTCTAAAGCAACCAACCTAGTGGCAGCAAAATACTATAATACTATGAGTAATACTGGCTTTGTTGATCCACAATTTTTAGATAAAAAAAAGTAAAATATTTTTAAAAATATTTTCAAAAAAAGCTAAAGTATATTAAGCTTAGGTCCGATATATTAATTAGAAAGAACAAAACAAACTTGATAATTAATTCTGATTTATCAGAATGATTATAAATACCAAAAAACGGGCGCATGGATGCCCCAAAACAATTATTCAAGGAGGAATACATTATGGTAGTACAACACAATCTTACAGCGATGAACGCTAACAGACAACTTGGCATCACAACTGGTTCGCAAGCAAAATCAACAGAAAAGTTATCATCTGGTTACAGAATTAACCGCGCTGGTGATGACGCAGCAGGCTTAACAATATCTGAAAAGATGAGAAGCCAAATCAGAGGACTTGACAAAGCATCTAAGAATGCAGAAGACGGTATCTCATTGATTCAAACAGCAGAAGGTGCTTTAAACGAAGCTCACTCAATTCTTCAAAGAATGAATGAACTAGCTACACAAGCTGCCAATGATACTAACACAGATACTGACAGAGAAGCTATTCAAAAAGAAGTAGACGCTTTAATGAAGGAAATTGACAGAATCGCATCAACAACTCAGTTCAATACAATGAACTTGCTTGATGGTAAATTCTCTGAAAAACAACTTCAAGTTGGTTCTTTAGAAAATCAAGTAATATCAGTAACAATTGCAGCTATGAACACAACTGGTTTAAGCTTATCAGCTTCAAACACAAGCGTTGATTCTAATGCAAATGCTGGTGCTGCTATGACAGCTATCCAAGGTGCTATTAGTATCGTATCTGCTCAAAGATCTGATCTTGGTGCTCTTCAAAACAGATTAGAACACACTATTGCAAACTTAGATACAACATCTGAGAATGCTACAGCTGCTGAATCACGTATTCGTGACGTTGATATGGCATCTGAGATGGTTAACTACAGTAAGAACAATATTCTTGCACAAGCTGGTCAGTCTATGTTAGCACAGGCAAATCAGTCAACACAAGGAGTGTTATCGTTGTTAGGATAATCACTATCAATAAAATAAAGCTGGCCTTAGTGCCAGCTTTATTTGTATAAAATTACGAAAGTGTGGTATAATAAATGAAAGAAATGATTGATA
>CAZIGN010000220.1:0-2300 GCA_964538805.1 uncultured Lachnospiraceae bacterium | reverse complement strand
CTAATAATGTGGAGCCAAATTCTTTTATTTATGAGATTGTTGGAGATAGTTATGATTGAAGTCATCTGAAAAACAGTATAGGTGATATAAACGACAATATTACGGATTTAGAGATTGGAGATAATTCGTTTAACTATGTATTTAATCTTCCTTTAATAAGCAGTGATGCAAGTAATATAAATCCATTTAATCACGTATTTAATATACCTTTAAATAAAAAAAATAAATAAAACAAATGAGTACAGAAAACACAAGAGTAGAATGAGCTAATGCATTACAGTTGCCTGCTGATAAAATGCCTCTACAGAATCTTAATATAGATCCTGAAAATTTAAAGTATTATTTAACTCATGAAGAGTATAATATACTTTTAAAAGCAGTACAGTCTTTAATAAACAGCTTCACAGAAGGAGTAGGAGGAGGAGGTATTATAGATCCTGAGAATCCAAACAATACATACACTATATTAAAAAGAGGAGATACAAGGGAAGCTACTGATAATAACTTATTTACGGCATTACGAGTTCTAGACGAACTTGAAGATCTTGAAGATAGACTTATTAACGGAGATCCAGACGACCCTAATGGGGTGGGTTTAGGTGATAGATATTTATCTAAAGTAACTCACGATAAAGCTGCTGGTATTATAACTTTCTTACAAGGAATAAAATTTCAGCCAACTCAGGAGGACGCTAATTTAAATACTGGTGGAGCTATTAAAAGTTTTGGTATCAATCAATATGGTATAGGCCATCTAAGAGGACTTGCTTTAGACGAATGGTTGGAAGTTCCAGAACTTAGATTCAACAGAGTTGAAGTTAATGTTGGGGATTTTTGAAGAGCCGCTGGTGGTGGAAAGATAGAGAGTGTGGAAATAGATTCTGTGGATACTGGAATTATAACACTAAAAGTAGAGGACGGGGAAATGGGAGCCATATCTGAAAGTGATTTATGTTTAGGTATATATCATTTTCTAGGGGATGGAGAAACACCTGCTCCAGAAAATTCAGAGGTAGAAATAGAAGACGGTAAGGGAAATAGAGCGGTAAAGGGATTTGCTTCAATTTATTTCACAATCACAGAAATATTGACAGAAGAATTAGTAGAAGGTGAAATGGTTCCCGTACCTGCTAACACTAAATTTAGGTATAAATTAAGACCTACAAATTCCACTACCTTTTTTACACAGCATCATCCACAACCTTTTATGAATTTTGTAGCCTATGGTAATAGTGACGACACTAAAAAACATAGACAAAGTTCTTCTTACCAAACTAAAAGATACGAAAGATTTTTAGTTAATGTAAATGATTGGGAATATGGTGATGCTAACATAGCCGCTCAATTTGGAGATTTATCTAATATCAGCCATATAGTAGGAGAGCATGAGGGATATTCAGTATATCTAAGTAATGTTTACTTTTCTGGTAATTTAAACCAGTTGGAATCATCAACTATAACACCAGCATTAAGCAATCCTAATGTTCCTATAAAAGTTGATGAGGAAGGTGTTAAAAATTTAGACAACACTTCTACTAATCTACAAGTTTATGAAGGTTCTCAAGAATTAAAATATTTGCCAGGCATTTCTGTAGATTTGACAGAAGGTACATACTCAGTTACTATTGATACTATAGCAATTGACCACGGGACTATTACAGATTCCGGAACTTATTTACAGATGGGGGTTGCTAGTAATATGAGAAGGGATTCTGCTACAATTATCTTTAAAATCACAGGTAAAAGAGTTAATGGGAAAAGTTTTGAAACAGCTATTCACCAAAACTTATATGTTGTAGATTTTGGTGCTGATGGGCAAGATGGTACTAAAACTAAATGAATTTACACAAGAACTAAAGAACGTTTAACTCCAGACATTCCTACAGATGCCAATTTATCTGTGGGGGCTTTTCCGCAATGAACGGAGGATCCAGTAGGCCCAGATCACGAATATAGGTATGAATGAGTAAGTAAAAAAGAATCATATTCTGAAGGAGTTTGAACTAATTATTCTTACCCTTCTCTATGGTCCAATTACGCTTATGACGGCTCTGACGGTAAAGATGGTAAATCTGTAGAATTTGTTTATAACCGAAGCAATGATGCAGCCATACCACCAGAACTTATAGATGTGGAAGACAGGACTTTAGACGAAAACTATCCTGGAGGAATCTCCGCTCTTAATGAGACTTGAGTAGATGATCCTAGAGGAGTCGATCCCACACATTCAGTAGAGTGGGTGAGTAAACGAGTTAAAAAAGACATTTTACAAGAAGCTGTTGAAGGAGAAGAGCCTAAAT
>CAZIGN010000219.1:0-2326 GCA_964538805.1 uncultured Lachnospiraceae bacterium | reverse complement strand
TAATAATGAAATATTCTATAATTCATTCAGTTGGATTAGGAGTAGGGTTTTCAATATTAGCTCCGTATATTGGACTTGCTATGGGTATGGTAATTAACACAGCTAATAAATTTAAGTAATTATGAAAGAAAAAGAAAGAATAAAGAAGGTAGTTAAAGATGAACCAGTTATTGAGGAGGTAGTGGTAGAGATACCAAAAGAGAAAACTTTACACGATAAATACAGAGAACATATAGAAACTGCTAAAGAGGGTTATTTAAGAGATATTAAGTATGCCGAAGCAGTAGAAATCTTAAGATATGTACAGGAAAAGACTGGACACAAGTTAGGATTGAATATGAGTTGTGCTAGTTGTCTTCTGAGCCTTGTAAAAACATTTGCTAATTTAGAAAAATAATGGAACTAGAACCAGGAAATTTAATTGATGACCACTTCAGTGAAGATGAAATGAAAGTACTTTGGACATTCATAGACAAAGGTGGTAGGGTTCGCAGTTATAATGAAGTATTTGGTGAAGGACATAAAAGTCCATCAGCAATATATACTTGGTTTAGAACTACACCCGTTCAGTTAAAACTAAGAGAATTAGGAGACTCTTTAGCAGTATATGATACAGTATGTGATAAGATATTATTAAATATAGTTACAGACCCAGATGCTAGTAATAGAGATAAAATAGCTGCAATAAAGACTTGGAATGATTTAAGAGATAGAGTACATACTACAATTAAAGTAGAGTCAATGACTAAATTAGATTTAAAGGATGTAAGTACTGAAAACTTAGAGAGTATTGTTGCAGCACTAACAGAACAAAAAAATGATAAATCTACAGGAGAGACAGATTAAGCAGATATACAAAGAATACTTTACAAGGTCTTTTTATGGCTTTGTAAAGACTCTTTGGTCTGAAGTAGAGCCTAATGCTTATGTAGATAATTGGCACATAAAGAAAGTTTGTGATATGTTAGAAGATAGGTTTAATGCATTTGTTTATGAATCAGAATCTATTACTAATAGTGTATCTAAAGAGAGAGCCAAGGATTTATTATTTAATCTTCCTCCAGGTTCTACAAAGTCTATGATTATCAGCGTGTTCTTCCCTGCTTGGGTATGGTTTAGAAGACCTAGTACAAGAATTATATGTACTTCTTACTCATACGCAATAGCAGAAGAACTCGCTTCGAAATGTTTAAAACTTATGCAGTCAGACACATATATGATGGTAGCACCATTTAAGATTACAAAGACTGCTTTAGGTAATATGAAGAATAGCATAGGAGGACAGAGATTTACTACCTCAACTGGAGGAACTATTACAGGATTACACGCAGATATTATTATAAATGATGACCCTAATAGTCCACAAAGTATATATAGTCCAGTAGCTAGAGAAGAGGCTAAAAGGTTTGTTTCAGAAGTATTACCTTCTAGAAAGATTAATATTAGAACAGGTTATACTATTACTGTACAGCAGAGATTACATAATGATGATGTATCAGGTAATCTTTTAGAAGCTGGTAATCTAATTCATTTAGCAGTTCCAGCTATTGATGAGAATGGTAAATCATTCTTTGAAGAAAGATTCCCAGTAGAGTTTCTATTATTACAAAAAGAGAGATTAGGTACTGTATCTTATAATGCTCAATATTTACAAAGAACTCAAGAAGCTGATGGTGGTATTATTAAAAGAGATTGGATAATAGAAGAGGTAACACAACCACCTAAAGGATTAACATATTTTATAGATTCAGCTTATGGAGGTAAGAATGCAGATTATAATGCTATTCTTGGCTGTTATAAAATAGGTAATAAGTTATTCTTACATACATTAGAGATTAATAAATTGGAGTTCCCAGAATTGATTAAGAGATTAGGAGAAATAATAGAACCTAACTCTAAGGTATATATAGAAGGAAAAGCGTCTGGCAAATCTATTATACAGACACTTAAAGCAGAGTCTAATTTTAATGTAATAGAGAAAAAAGTAGTAGGAGATAAAATGGTGAGAAAGCACGCTATGTCTCCTTTCTTTGAATCAGGTAGAATAATAATTAATAAGAATATAAAACACAAGGCAGAGCTTATAGAACAATTAATCTTTGATGAAACAAGGTATGATGATATTTTAGATGTTATTATGCACGCAACAGAGCAATTGTTAAAAGCTTCTAGCGGTAATTACAATGTATTATAATGAGGCACATAAAAGACTTTACAATTAAAGAATTTATGCAGTATCAAGAGATGCTGCAATACGAAGAACCCGATATGATATCAATATTTAATCTATTTGGATTAGATATGATGAGTTTAAGCTATGATGTTT
>CAZIGN010000218.1:0-2342 GCA_964538805.1 uncultured Lachnospiraceae bacterium | reverse complement strand
AAGAAACCTAGAAAGTATAACAGATGCAACTAATTCTATAAGCTATAGCTATGATGCAAATGGAATAAGAACAAGCAAAACAGTAAATGGAATAACTACCACTTATACAAGTATAGATGTAAGAAAAGATACATATAAAAATAAAGGATAAAACTGATATGCCAATATTTTACATCAAAAGCAGGCTATTACCCTGAAGAGATGATTTGTTTATTATTGGTGGTTCAAATAAAAACTTCTATAAAATACATTTTGTATAGAAGTTTTTATTTTTTTATATTATTATTAGTAAATAAGTTCTTTAGCTTAAGTAAGTTTACTAAAGAAATGAAGATAAATATAATAACTAAGTTAGGAGAAATGACAAGAAATGAAGTATTTAAGACAGTTTTTGATTATTATAGGAATAACATTTATTGCAGAATTTGTTAAGATGATAATTCCACTTCCAATACCAGCAAGTATATATGGGATGTTAATAATGCTATTTTTACTGATTACTAAGGTTGTTAAAATAGATAGCATAAAAGACACTTCTTATTTTTTGATTGAGATAATGCCAGTTATGTTTATCCCACCAGCGGTAAAGCTGATAGTGCTGTATAAAGAGTTGTTGCCGTTTTTTTTACCATTTATAATTATAGTACTCCTCTCAACAGTTTTAGTAATGATTGTTTCAGGAAGAATGACACAATTAATTCTAAAACTATCAAGAAAAAAAGAGATTGATAATTTTTAGTATTTTACATTGAGAATAATAAAGCTTTTGGAATGGAGAAAAATAATAATGAAGATTAATATGACGGATATATTTAATGAATCAATATATTTTAGTTTAGTATTATGTTTTATAGCTTATGAGATTGCTCTATTAATAAAAAAAAGAATCAAGTTTAGTATTTTTAATCCTTTATTAATTGCGATCTTAATTATCATAGGCTTTTTGAAGTTTTTTAAGGTCGAATATCAAGATTTTAATAAAGGAACTAACCTTTTGTCCTATATGCTAACGCCAGCAACTATAGTCTTAGTAGTGCCGTTATATAACCAGCTAAGGATTCTTAAAAATAACTACAAAGCTATTTTATTGGGAGTAGTATCTGGTGTAATTACGAATCTCTTAACAATTTTAGTGCTAGCTAATTTGTTTAAATTAACAAAAACACAATACCTGACCTTGCTACCTAAATCAGTAACAAATGCTATTGGCATGGTTATTTCAGAAGAGATAGGTGGAATTGTAACGCTTACGATTGCAGCAATTGTAGTGACAGGGCTTTTTGGAAATGTTATTGCTGAATTTATCTGTAAAACATTTAGAATAAATGAACCAATTGCAAAAGGTATAGCTATTGGTAGCGCAGCCCATGTTGTAGGAACAGCAAAAGCTATTGAAATGGGAGAAGTAGAGGGGGCAATGAGCAGTTTAGCTATTGTACTATCAGGAATGTTTACTGTAATAGGTGCATCGATATTCGCTCAGTTTTAGATTTACAAATACTTAAGACAAAAGTATAATGAATAAAAGATAAGTTTTAAGAAAGGAAACCTTTATGAAACAAGAATTATTTACAATCGGTCCATTTACAGTATACAGTTATGGACTTATGATTGCTATAGGAATAATAGCAGCTTTTTTAGTTGCTGAAAAAAGAGCCAAAAAACTAATGCTTAATGCGGATTTGGTGTTTAACCTTACAATTTGGTGTGCAGTTGGAGGGATAATCGGAGCGAAAGTATTGTACTATATTACTATATTGCCAGATGTTATTAGTAATCCATCACTGTTATTAGATTTTTCAGATGGCTTTGTAGTGTATGGAGGTATAATATTCGGAATATTGGCAGGTTTTTTATTCTGCAAGAAAAACAAACTAGACTTTTTGGAGTATTTTGATCTTGTTATGCCATCCATAGCACTTGCACAAGGATTTGGAAGGATAGGATGTCATTTAGCTGGTTGTTGTTTTGGTGAAGAGACAAGTTGTGCTGTAAATGTAAGATTTCCAGTCAACTCATTAGCACCATCTGGAGTAGATTTAATACCAACCCAACTTATATCAAGTGGTCTTAACTTTATCCATTTTGCAATTTTGATATACTTTGCAAAGTATAAAAAAGGTAAGGGTCAAGTTGCAGGAATGTACTTAATGCTTTATAGTGCAGGAAGATTTGTTATAGAATTTTTCAGAGGAGATATTCTAAGAGGAAGTGTAGGAGCTTTATCAACCTCACAATTTATTTCAGTATTTGTATTTCTTTCAGGTGTTGTTGTATTTGTTCTAAGTGGCAAATTTGCGAAAGTAAAAACAAATGACAAAGGAAGCGATAATAAAGAAGAA
>CAZIGN010000217.1:0-2359 GCA_964538805.1 uncultured Lachnospiraceae bacterium | reverse complement strand
TTGCTTTAACAACTCTATCATTATTTGCGTAATCTTTAAAAACCTCGCAATCCGTATATCCTTGCTCAGTCATTATTCTTACTAAATCTTGTGCTTGGTCATGCCCTATTTCATAGATAAGAGTTCCTCCTGGCACTAAATAATTTTTTGCATTTTTTGTAATCACTCTATAAAATTCTAATCCATCCTCTTTACCATCAAGCGCTAGTATCGGTTCATTTTCCTTAACTTCAGGCATTAAAGATTCAATTTCTTTTGTTTTTATATAAGGCGGATTAGATATAATCATATCAAATTTGTGTTTTCCACTATCAAACTCATTAAACAAATCACTTTTTACGAATTTTATATTCGTTTTATGTTTTTCATCATTGATTCTTGCTATTTCTAAGGCTTTATCTGATACATCAGCTGCCGTAACTTCTAAAGTTGAAATGTTTTTTTTGAGCGATATAGCAATACAGCCTGTGCCTGTACACATATCTAAAACCTTTTTATATTTCTCTTTATTAATAATATCTATTGATAGTTCTACTAATCTTTCGGTGTCTTGTCTTGGGGTTAATACATCTTTACTCACTTTAAATTCTAATCCCATAAACTCCCATTTACCAATAATTATGGATACTGGAATTCTATTTTTTCTAAGACTAACAAATTCAAGAAACTTATCAATTAATTCATTGTCTTTTATTACTTCATCTGACATCATTAAATACTTAGCTCTATCTATCATGAAAACATCAAACAGCATTATATATGCATCATTAACTGCCTCTTTTATGCCTTCTTTTTTGAATTCTTCTTTGGCATAATCAAACAACGTTTTATATGATACATTTATAAAAGTATTAAGCATCTAACAAAACCTCATCAGACATATCTATTATCTCAATGCCTTCTTCAATTTCATTTTCCTTGATAGCTTCTTTTTCTATGTAATCTATATCAAATTCTTCTTTAAGATACACTTTCCAATCAAACACTGCTTCTACTGATTTAATTGCCACTTCAACCATATCTTCATCTGGTTCTTTAGTTGTAAGCTTTTGCATAAGCATTCCTGGTGCGCTAACTATTCTAATAATTAAAGAATCACTTCTTCCTGCTAGCTTAATGATTTCATATGAAATGCCAGCTATAAGAGGAACTAATACTATTCTTACAACAGCCTTTACCCATGTAACCTGAATAGGAAATAGTAAGGACATAAACATAAACATTATTATACTAATAGCCATAACTAAAAACATGAAACTTGTTCCACATCTTTTGTGTTTTCTTGAACTTTTCATAACATTTTCAATTGTTAATGGGTGTCCGTTTTCTATGCAATTAATACATTTGTGTTCAGCTCCGTGGTACATAAATGTTCTTTGTATATCTTTCATCCTAGAAATCAAGAATATGTATAGTACAAATAAGAATATTCTTATAAAGCCTTCAATTAATAGTGTAAGTGTTTTTTGTGATATTATTGGATTAGCAATTATACTAAATTGTTTTTCGATAAAATAAGAAGCATAAAAAGGTAGCACTATAAACAATCCTATAGATATTAGTACAGAGGCTAAAACAGTAAGACCCATAATAACACTCTCGGCTTTTTCTCTAAACATTTTATCTGCAATCTTATCTCCAGTTTTTTTCTTTGGTTGTGGCTCTTCTTCATAAAAAGAAGCCGAATAGGTAAGCGTTTTTATACCAAGAACCATTGAATCAACAAATCCAAATATCCCTCTTATAAAAGGCAATTTGAAAATCTTTTTACCGCGACTCATTCCTTTAAAAGTACTTACTTTTATCTCTATTTCTTTGTCTGGTTTTCTAACAGCAACTGCATATTTGTCATCTTTTTTCATCATAATGCCTTCTAATACAGCCTGTCCACCAATACCTGATGATTTCAAATCTAACACCTCTACTTTCGTGTCTACTAACATATTATAACTACAACAAGTTTAGTTTTAAAATTTAAAAATAGGTTGAGAAATAAATCTCAACCTTACCTTTAATCTCTTAATTGTCTACGCGTTTGTACCGTACTTACGGTTAAACTTATCAATTCTACCACGAGCTTGAGCAGCTTTTTGTTGTCCTGTATAAAATGAATGGCACTTTGAACAAATTTCAGTATGAATACTTTCTTTTGTTGATCCTGTAACAAATTCATTACCACAGTTACATGTTACCTTCGCTTGGTAATAAACTGGATGTATTCCTTCTCTCATATAATTCACCTCTTTACAAATTAATACTATGAAAATTGACTTTGTCAATCTTAATCTTTTTAACAGCTTCATCATTATAGCATAGGGTTTTTAGAGTTGCAAGCACTTTTTACACATAATTAAACCAA
>CAZIGN010000216.1:0-2368 GCA_964538805.1 uncultured Lachnospiraceae bacterium | reverse complement strand
AAAAAGGTGGAACTATGAATCTTAAAATTTACTACCTAGAGAAAATGAAAAGACCGTGGTTACTCAAAAGAGAGTATGCAGATTACAGTTGTCATGCTCACTTTTATAATAAATCAGACGCTTTAAGAGTGATTCAACTTATTAAAGCTTGCAAGTATCCTTATTCAGACGAGTACAAAATAGCGATGGAACGAATACTAACAAGAGAAGAATTTAAAAGGCTCAAGAAGAAGACAAGATACATAAACGTGAATAAAGGAAAAAGATGATTAGACAAACAAATAAAGGGAGGTCATTAATGAACGGCAAAAAAATTCAAGTTGTATATAAAGATGTAGACGAGCTTATTCCATATATAAATAACCCAAGATTAAATGATAACGCAGTAGACGTAGTTGCGAGCTCCATTAAAAACTTTGGTTTTAAGAATCCTATTGTTATAGATAGCGATAATGAAATTATAAACGGTCATACTAGATTAAAGGCGGCTAAGAAATTAGGTTTAGATACCGTTCCTGTTATTATTGCAGATGATCTAACGCCCGAAAGAATTAAAGCCTTTAGGTTGGCAGACAATAAAACAACGGAGTTCGCAGAATGGGATATGGAGTTATTAAAAAGCGAACTTGAAGAGTTAATGGGTAATGAATTTGATATTTCAACAACAGCATTTACTCAAGTAGAAATAGATGGAATGTTCGATGAAATATTTATAGATGATTTCTTTGACGAAGCAACGGAACACACTCCAAAAAGCGATGAGACAAAAACAATTACTTGTCAATGTTGTAAAAGCATTTTAGACCAAAGCACTGGAGAGGTAATAGTTGAAGGGGATTAGACTGTGGAAATTTACTTAGCAGGACTCTCTGCAAGAGAACAAACATTACTCGAGTTTGAGAAAGAGGGTACAGTCGCTCCATTCGTTCTAGAAACTTACATGAATTTCAGAGGGAAGAAAAAAGAAAGTTTTCTCCTTGATTATGTGAAAAGGAACAACGGTAAGTTTTTGTTGGATAGTGGAGGGTTTACATTTATAAATACACTAACTAACGCAACAAAAAAAGAAATTTATGATTACTTAGACGAATATATTGACTTTATAAATGATAAAGATATAAAACTGTTCTTCGAACTTGATGTAGATGCTATCATTGGATATGAAGAAGTAAAAAAAATAACTAAAATATTAGA
This sequence comes from uncultured Lachnospiraceae bacterium, assembly GCA_964538805.1. Classification (GTDB taxonomy): domain Bacteria; phylum Bacillota; class Clostridia; order Lachnospirales; family Lachnospiraceae; genus CAZIGN01. The sequence goes on along the minus strand of CAZIGN010000216.1, from coordinate 1,174 downwards.
AAACAAAACTGGGAAACGCTGCATACCAGTTTTCCACTACCAAACAAGAACAAAGGAAGATTTTGTTCAAATGTGCAAAGATTACGACTATGTATCAATAGGGAGTGATTCAAGGCGAGATAAAAAGATTTATAGATATTATAAATGGGCAATCCAAACAGCTCATAAGTATGGGTGTAAGATACACGGACTGGGATTTACTCCACTAACAAACTTGAACAACAACGAGTATAAATTCGACAGTGTAGATAGCACAACTTGGTTGTCTGGTAGTAGGTTCGCACACATTTATGAATTTGACGGGAGGAGGTTAGTTAGTGCAAATACCAAGAGTCAATATAAAGCAAAACATAGGTTGAAAGGAACTGAGCATAAGGATTTCAATTATAAAACATTAGACAAGCAAAATTTATATCAGTGGCTAAAATTTATCGAATATAAGAGTCACCATAAAAACTTTTTCTAAAAAAAGAGAAAAAACCGTAGGAGGCTAAAAAATGAAAAAGGCGAATAAAACGAATATTAAAACTGGAAGACAATTTATACTCAATGAGGGTATAGATAAGATTGAAATTGAATTGCCAGATGTTGGGTTTAGGTGCATTTTAGGCGATAATGATATTAGGCAAAAATACGATATAGTTTTCTATCCCGATAAGTATATTATGGATTTCTTAGATTTGGAATTTATGGTTGAAGAAATTGAGGGTATGGATTCAACAGGGGAAGATATGGTTCTTTATATATTGGAGTGGTTGAAACAATACGAACCTAAAAAAGTTATCGTAAATGATTTTGGCGGAACGCACTTTCCAATAAAGATATTTGCAGCGTATGGGGAGGTGTAGAACGATGAAGAAAACTAAACATAGTTCATTAAAATTACTATTGACGGTTATCTTCGTCAGTTGTTTAATAGTGAGTAACATTATCGCAGGAAAACAAATTCAACTACCATTCGATCTAATCATGCCTGCAGCGGTTATTATATTTCCGATAACTTATATACTATCGGACATATTCAGTGAAGTATATGGATATAAATGGTCGAGGACAACAAACTACTTAGGTTTAATTATGAATCTATTTGCAGTTATTATCTTTGCCATTGCTATTAAGATACCTGCTCCAGTCTTTTATGAAAATCAAGAAGCCTTTAAAACTATATTAGGAA
>CAZIGN010000215.1:0-2398 GCA_964538805.1 uncultured Lachnospiraceae bacterium | reverse complement strand
TGTTTTACACATTTATATTCTAGATTTTTATCGATTATTGTCAAGATTCATGCTCTGAGTCAAATAATTTAAAATCTAGTATAGTTATATTATTGTTATTTCTTTCTAAAATACCTATCCTTTTATCGATTTCTTCGTCAGTGTAGGCGCTTATTAAATATATCTCTGTATTATTTGTTGAGCAATCAATTTCTTTATCAAGAAGCGATACAAAAGAGTTACCATAATTCAAGTTAACATTTGCTAAACATTCTAATATTTCTTTATAATGAGCTTCGCCTGACTCCATCATTACTCTAACATAATAATCACCATTAATCATTCTACTATTACAAGAAAATCCAACCTGATAACCTCTTTTCGTTGCATCGGCAACCAAAAAAGATGCAAAAGACAATGCTTTTTCTTGGGCTTTTTCAACTAACTTGCCTTCATTATAAACATTTTCTAATTGCATATTTATCATTATCATAACTCTTTTTCCGTACAAATAATCACTTTGATTTACCATTAATTTTCCCATTTTAGAACTTGCTTTATAGTTCATCAAATTAAGACTATCTCCGTAGGTATATTCTTTTATTCCACTGAATGAGAAAACATCTCTTATTAATGGTCTCTTTGAAACATTTGTATATTGTGCAAATAGATTTTTATCATTTTCATTATTAACAGCAATCTCTCTAGGGTAGATATGTAAGCTTGCAAAACTTTCAAGATACAAGTCATTATTCTTAAAAGAAATTTGTGCTGTTTCTAATTTGTAGTAGCCTCTTTTATCTGCTAACACTTTATGCTTTCTTTTAACTTTAGTGTATGGCATTACAAAAAATCTACTTATAAAATGCTGATTACTTTCGGTTTCCTCCTTATAATTAAGCAATTTTATTGCTTTTGGAACATAGCTCTCAACAGTTATATTAAACATAGGAATAAATGATCGATTAAGAAATTCTTCTATCAAAAACATTTCCTCACCCTCAAAAATACCATCTGTTGAAAAGTACCTATTATATTCAAATCTATCTACTGCTATTTTAAGAAAAGCATTATATACAACTAGTACAAATATCGAAAATACAATTATCGACAACAAAACTAGTATGAAAACTTGTAAATAATCAATATACACTTCCATTATCCTACCTCTTCTTAGTTTATTTCTTCAGTAGGTACCTTAATATTTTCTAGTATCTTGCTTATAATATTTTCACTTGCCTTTGGTTTTATTCTTTCACTATTTTTAATTATCAATCTATGAGAAAGTACTGCTATAGACATTTTCTTAATATCATCTGGCAACAAATAATCTCTTGCGTTAATTGCAGCATTTGCTCTCGCTGCTTTTATAAGCGCTAAACCACCTCTTTGACTTACTCCTAGTATTACTTTTTCATGATTTCTAGTTGCCTCAATAATGTTTGCTACATATTCAATGATATCTTTATGAACTTTAACACTATCCACTAAATTCATAGCTTCTTCAACTTCTTTTGAAGTAACAACTTCACCAATATTATCTATAGGTGTTGTATTAATGTGTTTATCTAAAATATCTACTAGATCTTCATGCTTAGGATAACTCATATCTGCTTTTATTAAAAATCTATCGATTTGAGCTTCTGGCAAAGGAAAAACTCCCTGCGTATCAACTGGATTTTGTGTTGCTATAACCATAAACAACTTAGATAATGGATAAGTATTGCCATCTATAGTAACTTGTTTTTCTTCCATACATTCTAAAAGACCTGCTTGGGTTTTAGGAGTTGCCCTATTAATTTCATCTGCTATCAAAATATTTGTAAAAACAGGTCCTTTTACAAACTGAAATTCAGCTGTCTTCATGTTAAAATAGTTGATTCCTGTTATATCAGCAGGTAGTAAATCAGGTGTTAATTGTACTCTCTTAAAACCTCCCGAAATAGACTTTGCCATAGCTTTAGCAAGCATAGTTTTTCCACTTCCTGGCACATCTTCCATCAATATATGTCCACCACATAACAAAGCTATGATAACCTTTTCTATAGTTTCATCTTTTCCTATTATTACTTTTTTTATATTGTCTTTAATTTTATCAGAAACAAGCTTTACCTCTTTGATTTCATTCATTTTCTTACTTTATCCTTCTTTCTACAGTTTCTAAAACCTGTTCTTGACCTGTACTAAAAGTTATTACGAGTTTTAACATTTCATATTCAACATTTTTCTTTATCACCTTTGACTTATCGGTTCTTGTAGAAACTATATATTTTACATTTGTAATTGGAATACTCACCGTTTTTCCCGATAAAAGTTCGATTTTCGCATTTCCTATTTTAGAAACCACAGTGTTTTGACTCCCTGCACTTGTTACTAATGGAGGCTTTGTTGTTTGAGTAGCTTTAGTTGTTGCTTGAGT
>CAZIGN010000214.1:0-2409 GCA_964538805.1 uncultured Lachnospiraceae bacterium | reverse complement strand
AGTGGTATGGGGAGCAGGTAGAAGGATGGATGGCTCAGTATTGAGCCTTTCCTTTCTAGTTACTTATAGTCTTTATATTCTTCATATTCCTTATTAATCAATTTTTCTAGAAGTTCTGATTCAGAAATATTGTAAAGCTCTGCTAATTCTTTCAATCGGACTTTTGTATTTTTTCTTAAGGGTAAGTGAAATTTCTTTTTGAGATTATCCTTATTTTTTAATCTAAAAACATTTTGCTGCCATGCTTTTTTAAGTTTATTTAAATCATTAATATACTTTTCTCTATTATGAATATAAAGATCGTCAAAATAAGCATAGATATAATTCTCATGTAACTTTTCTTTTTCAAAAAGAAATTGAGGGAAAACATTGTATTCAAAATTTTTATCAATATAGCTTTTGCTCCACTCTATAAAATCTTTATTCTTAATGTATTTATTTAGATTTATTTTTTCTTTTATTATTTTATCAAAATCAGCAATATATTCTTCCAAGTCTAAATTTTTTTGAATGATATTGTGCGTTATTTTGGGGTTTAAATAAATCAAAGCTAAAATAAAAATTCTAGGATTATTAATGTTTTTATGAACTTTATGATTGTCGTTTTGTCTAAGTATTTTGGGGTTGTGGGCGGATTTGTGTATTATATTATTATTAATTTGACTTGATGTTTCTGAGTTTTTTAATTTTTTAAATGTACTTTCTCTAATAAAAATAGGTATATCGTAGTCTTGGGTGAATCTATTAATTAAGAACCAACATAATCTGTCATCCTTTAGGTGTAGATTAATATCTATATTTAAAATATATTCTTTCTGTTCTTTATGACAATTCTTAATAAAGATATTTATTTCTTCTTCTTCAAGTTTAGATAAAGTTGTTTTTATATAATCAAATAAATCTTCATAAGAATATTTTTCATTATAAAAATTGAAAAAATCACGAGGGGTGTAATTATTAGTGCTAGCCACTTTCCAAGCTATCCATACATACTCATGCTCTTTAAAACCTCTTAAAAGTTTGTCAATCAAAAGCCCTTTACGGATATTGTGATTTACTGAAGTTAAGCCCATTTTTATTAATTACCTGTAGTATTTCTTGTAGTATTTATACTAATATTTTCTCTAGTATTTTTCAATACTGAAGACACCTTGAATGCTTAAAAATATTAGCTTATGGACATTTTTATTAGCTATTAATTAGGTTTTAGCTTAACTCTAGCTTTTTTGAGACTCGATCCTACATGAATTTAAGCGTAGAGCAGGGAGGAAAAGTTTTTCATGTGGAGAATAGGTACTGCACTACAGGAGGAATTTGGACTCCCTAACGCTTTGGTTATTAATCTAATCGTTTATTAGGTAACACTTTATTGTAAAGTAAACGTATACATATACTGAATTCCCTATACCTATGTAACTATCACACACATAGGTTTAAACATGAGAAATTTAATTAATCAGGCACAACTTACACTTGATATTGAGAACTTCTTAAAATGTCTAAAAAGAAGAAGTAGGGAATGGGATGGATTCTATTCACAGCTTACTAATCTGTTATTAGACTTTAATGATATTTATGATCCTGATGATGAATACCCAGGTTATCTTCAGTTCTTTATTATTCTGATATATGACTTACAAAGCATAGACTCTGATGAAGTTGATCTTAAAAATGAATTGGAATCGATTGGGTATAGAGAATTGAGATCGGACTTTTTGAAGTTATCTAAAAGTTTCGAAAGAGATTATGAAATTATCGAAAAACAGAAAGATGAAAATAAAATTGAAGTGCAGAAATATTGTGAGTCAATAATTGGTAAATATAGCCGAATATTAGTTGCTCGGGTGGACTTGGGTTATTTGCAAGCATATTCTAGGCGAATTAGAGTTGGCGATATTTATAAGGACTTAGATGTACTGCTTAACCGTATCCAAAATAAAGATGGCATATTTAAACATGTGGTCGGGTATATATGGGGAGTGGAGCAAGGCGGTAAAAGTAAAGGTTTTCACTGTCACTTAGCAATCATTTATGATAATGCCTATCGTGATGGAAGCGCAGCATATTGGGGGGATGAAATTATTGAGTTATGGAAGGATATTACTAGAGGTTATGGTCAAGGCTATAATTGCTGGAACCGGGAACGTATAGCGAAACTTCGAAGAGAGGATAAGCTGGGGATCGGTGTGATTTATCGTCGTGATTCAACCCAAGTGACAAATTTCATTGAGGCAATGGAATACCTTACTGATCATCACAAACGTACTCTTCAATACTTACGTGTAAAGCCAAAAGGACGAAGAGTATTTGGTAAAGGTCAGTTAAGAGCGCAGTATGATAGACGCTAAATGAAAATAATCTCAGATACAGCAGGTAAATAGCCACCGATTTTATAGATACCTTTTAGTT
>CAZIGN010000213.1:0-2411 GCA_964538805.1 uncultured Lachnospiraceae bacterium | reverse complement strand
ATTATTTTAATATAAAGATATAGACTAATCTAATAATACTATTAGAAATAAAAATTTTAGTAGTTTTCGCTTCTTACTTCAAAATAGCTTTTTGAGTAACTACACATAGGACAAACATCAGGAGCTTTTTTACCCATGACTAAATGTCCACATACTCTACATTCCCATATAACTTCTTCTGATTTTTCGAATACTTTTTGTAATTCTACATTGCTAAGAAGCTTACGGTAACGCTCTTCGTGAGTTTTTTCTATTGCTCCAGCTTTTCTAAACTTTTCTGCTAATTCAGGAAAACCTTCAGCATCAGCATCTTTAGCAAATCTATCATACATATCAGTCCACTCATAATTTTCACCTTCAGCAGCTTGTAATAAATTGCCAGCAGTGTCTTTAAGATGACCTAGTTCCTGATACCACATTTTTGCGTGTTCTTGTTCATTTCTAGCAGTTTTTTGGAAAATCTCTGCTATTTGATCATAACCTTCTCTACTTGCAATCTGAGAAAAATAAGTATATTTTCCTCTAGCCATACTTTCACCAGCAAAAGCTTCTTCAAGATTCTTTTCGGTCTTAGTACCAGCATATTTATTAGTTGATTCCATTTTTTCTTCTAATAATTCAAATGCTGATGCAGGTTGTTTGCAAATTGGACATTTAAAATCCTCTGTTAATTCTCCTTCGTGGATATAACCACATACTGTACAACGATATTTTGCCATAATAGCCTCCTTATTTTTTGTATTATTATATGTATTTGGTAATAAGCTTTTAAGCTTTAATACAACATCTTTTGGAAAATCATCAGATGAGTCAGAATCAAGAATATAATCCAACAAATGTGATGTTTCTATACCTTGGGGTAACATATACCCAGATTCTCTTAATAAATCTTCTGCCATAATTCTATTTGAAAGAGCAATAGCTGTTGCAAACTGTTTAAGAATAGGACTATCAGTAGTTTTAGCAATAGTATCTGCTATTTGTTCTTGTGTAGTTTTGCTTTTAGCTAATTCTATCATTTTTTCTTTCACCTTAGTAGATTTTTCTTGCTGAGGTGGATAATTATCAGGAACTAAAGAAATGGCATGTGAAGGACAAGCATCTACACAAGCTCTACATCCTGAAATACACTTATCTTTATCAATCTGCCCTGTCTCTGTATCAGTCGCACCTGTAGGGCAAACATATAGGCATAAACAATCTTTAGTACATAATCTAATATTTCTTACTGCATGCATAATAATAATCTCCTCTCATATAAGTATTAGTTACGATTTTTAAGCACGCTCAATTTTCTTTAGTTTAAAGTTTGGAACCTTACAAACAGGACAAATATCAGGAAGATCATCACCTATATACATATATCCACAAATTTCACAAACATAAACATTAGTGCTTGCAATTAACTCGTTTTTTTCTTTTTCGTAACGTAACAATAAAGAATTTAACATACGAGTTACTTTTTCACTCCAGGTTAAAGCTCTTAGAGAACCACGATCTTTATAAGCGGTTGCATAATTTACTGTATCAATATAGTCTTTTTCTAGTTCCGAATTAATAAGAGTAGTAATATCGTAAGTAGTAGGATTAGTTGTTTGAGTTGATTTATTTAGTTCAGATGATTTCGTTTTGTAATAATCAGCTAAAATCTTAAATAATTCCGACTCTTGATTTAAAAATTGCTTTTCACAGCCCTTTGAAAGATTAGAACAGATTGCACTTAATTGTTCAAAAGATAATTCTTTCAAATCGTTTAAGGTATGTTCTTCTTCTAAGATAGTAGTAATTGAAGAGGTTTTTAAATTAGGGTTATTTTCTACATATTCTTTGAAATCAGACTTTAAGGCGCCACAAAGTGGACAAACCCAATCATCAGGCAAACTACTAAAAGAAGTTCCTCTTGGAATACCTTTATCAGGAATACCTTTTTCTTCATCATAGATGTAACCACAGATCGTACAAATATATTTCATAATTAATATACCTAGTATCACAGATTTTTGTAATACTTCCTTTCTGAAATATTTGAGGATTTATAACCTCATATGATACATTTTAAACCTTATGATAGTTAAAAGCAAGACGATAACCTAATTCTTTTTGCTTATTATAGGAATATTTGAATTGAGTTTTTTGAGCTTTTTTCTTAAAAAATTAATATAAAATTCAATGTTATTATTTCTCGAATATCTGATAATGTGTCTGTTTTGTAGTTGAAATAAAAAACGATTAAACTCTTGTCTTAAATTAATTCCTATGATAGTATAGGGAATAGAAGAATTAACAATGCATTTTAATCAAATAATACATTAGTATATTTGGATTAGGAATTGAGGTTAGGATGAAGATTTCAACAAAAGGAAGATATGCTCTAAGAGTAATGATTGATTTAGCAATGAGTAACACTGAAG
>CAZIGN010000212.1:0-2431 GCA_964538805.1 uncultured Lachnospiraceae bacterium | reverse complement strand
GTAAGCGTCAACTCAACCACGCCTCCTAATTCTATTTTATTTGTATTATAATCTCTTCATACTAGGAGGTAGATTATAATGACAAAAAACAAGCATAAAACACAAGAGGAAAAAGAAGCTCTTGTAAATACTTTTCTTAAGAGCAACCAATCTTTATCTAAATGGTGCAAAGATAAAAATATCCCTATTACTACATTTAGTGGTTGGATTAAAAAATATAAAAATAAAGTATCTTTTATTCCACTTGATCCAATACCCAAAACTACAACTGTGGTAGCCACTGTAACTAAAAAATCTCTTATAAATGAACTTCGTATAGAATTTAATGAGTTCAAAATAACCATTACAGATGGTTCATCTATGCATCTTCTTGAAAATGTTTTAAAGGTGGTGAAAAAACTTAATGTTTGATTATAATGAGTATAAGGTGTTTTTGGCTTGTGGCAAAACCGATATGAGAAAAAATATTAATGGGTTATGTGAAATAGTGTTACATCACTTTGAATTAGATCCAAGAGAGAAAAATATTTTTGCATTCTGCAATAATCAAAGAAATAGAGTGAAACTTCTAGTCTGGGAAGATAATGGTTTTTGGATTCATTTTAAGCGAATAGAAAAAGGAACTATTACCTGGCCAGAAGTTGCTGAAGATGAAAATACTATGAATCTTTCACTAGAAGAATTTAAAAATATAATAATTGCACCTGGAATTAGACAAAAAGTAAAGCGTCAAGAAGTATGGAAAAAGTCTTGATTTCACTGGATTTTATCACTAAAATATGTTATAATAAGTATAGATTTTTTAGAGAAAGCAGAGGATTTTAGAGTGGATTTATTTACTAAATTACAAACAGAAAATGAAATTTTAAAATCAAAGCTAAAAGTTCAGGAAGAAAAAATACAATCATTAGAAAAGTTAAATGACTGGTACATAGAACAATTAAAACTTAGAAATAAAGAGAAATTTGGTTCCTCATCTGAAAAAGCAGATCAGAATCAGCTTTCTCTTTTTGACTTGTTTAACGAAGCTGAAACACTACGAGAACCTATAACAGTTGAACCTACAGAAGAAACACTTATTCCATCTCATATAAGAAAAAAAGCAAAGCGTGGAAGCAGCCTTTCAAATCTTCCTGTAGAAACTATAGAATACAAACTTTCTAATGAAGAAAAAGTATGTGATGTCTGTGGAGACATCTTAACCGAGATGAAAAAGGAAATAAGAAAAGAAATCAAGGTTGTTCCTGCACAGGTAAGTATTGTGGAGCATGTAACTTATGTATATAGTTGCAGAAAATGTGATAAAGAAGGTATCGAAGGATTTATAAAATCAGCTGATAGTCCAAAAGCTTTAATAAAAAAGAGTATGGTATCTCCAAGTATGATGGCATATATACTTAATCAAAAATATACAAATGCAATGCCTCTTTACAGACAAGAGCAAGAGTTTAAAAGACTTGGTGTTGAACTAACAAGGCAGAATCTTTCAAACTGGACAATAAAAGGTGCAGAGTTACTAAGACCATTAGTAAAAGAGATGAAAGCTACGCTGCTCTTAGAAGAATTATTACATGCTGATGAGACAACTCTTGAAGTATTAAAAGAACCTGGAAGAGATGCTGAAACTAAATCGTATATATGGTTGTATAGAACTTCTTCTAATGCAGCTAATCCAATCATCCTTTTTGATTATAAAGAAGGTAGAAGTGGCACTTATGCTAAAAATTTCTTAAAAGACTGGAAAGGAACATATCTTCACTGTGATGGTTATGGTGGTTATAAAAAGCTTGAAAATATAACTCTTTGTGGCTGTCTAGTTCATGCAAAGAGAAAGTTTCATGAAGCATGGAAAGCAAGCATTAACAAAGAACATGCCAAAACGGGCGAACAATATATCCAAAAACTCTTTGCTATTGAATCAAAGGCTGATAATTTAGAGTTATCGCATGAAGAAAGATTTGCTTTAAGAAATAGCGAATCAAAAAATATAATTGTAGAGTTTTATGAATGGATAGAAAAGATATCAGTAAAAACCTTGCCACAAAGTTTGATGGGTAAGGCTATTACTTATGCCGTAAACCAAAAAGAATATTTAACAAACTTTTTAAAGGATGGACGAATCCAGTTAAGTAATAATCTTGCAGAGCAAGCCATAAAAATGTTTGTAATCGGAAGAAAAAACTGGTTATTCTCAAACACACCAAATGGAGCTGATTCATCAGCATTAATATACAGTGTTATTCAAACAGCTATCGCTAATAATCTAAAACCACTATATTATCTTGAGTATGTTTTTGAACAGATCCAAATATCCAAAGATCTAGATATAAAGAAAATCCTTCCTTGGTATAATGATCTACCTGAAAGATGCAAGAATCTAAAATCCCCACAGCAATAGTAATTATACTATAACTGTAGGGATTTTTTAATG
>CAZIGN010000211.1:0-2442 GCA_964538805.1 uncultured Lachnospiraceae bacterium | reverse complement strand
ATGATTTTTTTATTTCTTGATATTTTATTAATAATAAATTAAAATGAAATAAACAAGAACCTATTTAAAATGAAGTTAAACAAGGTGGGAAATAGAAAAATTTAAGCAAAGTTGCTTAGAATGGAGGAAATTATGCAATATAATATTGAAGGAGGTAACTTGCCGGTTTGCATTTGCAATTTAATGCCAGGAGAGGCAATGATTACAGAAAAAGGATCAATGGCATGGATGTCACCTAATATGAAGATGGAGACTTCTTCAAATGGAGGAGTAGGAAAGATGTTTGGAAGAATGTTTTCGGGAGAATCTATGTTTCAAAACATTTATACGGCGATGAATGGTCCAGGTATGATAGCCTTTGCATCAAGTTTTCCAGGATCTATAAGACCAGTACAAATTGCCCCTAATAATGGAATTATTGTTCAAAAATCAGGATTTTTAGCTTCAGAACCGGGAGTTGAGCTATCAATGCATTTTCACAAAAAAATAGGTGGGGGACTTTTTGGCGGTGAAGGTTTCATTATGCAAAGATTATCAGGTCAAGGAATGGCCTTCCTTGAAATAGATGGGGCAGCAGTTGAGTACGATTTAATGCCTGGTCAGTCTATGGTTATTGATACGGGATATCTAGCAGCTATGAGTGAAAGCTGTACAATGGAAATCCAGTCAGTTCCAGGAGTTAAGAATATGTTGTTTGGTGGAGAAGGATTATTTAATACTGTAGTAACTGGTCCTGGACATATAATATTACAAACAATGCCTATATCAAATGTTGCTGGAGTTATTAGGCAATTCTTGCCAACATCTAAATAGTTTTTTTTAAGAGAGGTTGAAAAAGTGAAAATTGTTATAACAGACTGGAAAACTCTTAGTAATGGAGATTTGTCTCTATCAGAGTTAGAAAAGATTGCCGATTTAGAAGTATATCAAATGACTAATAAAGAAGATATTGCAAAAAGAGTAAAAGATGCAGATATAATACTTTGTAATAAAGCGCAAATGAATGAAGAAACATTAAAGGATGCAAATAATTTAAAATATATTGGGCTATTTGCAACAGGATATAATAATGTAGATGTCGAGTATACTAATAAAAGAGGAATAACTGTTTGCAATGCAGGAGAGTATTCAACTAATGCGGTAGTTCAACATACATTTGCATTAATCTTAGAAGTAATAAATAAAGTGGGTAAATTCAATGATTTTGTAAAAAAAGATGGTTGGATCAAAAGCGACATTTTTACACCTTTTGTTTATGATATTGAAGAACTTTCAGGTAAAACTATCGGTATTATAGGTTATGGTAGTATCGGAAAGAAAGTTGAGAATGTATCTAAAGCATTTGGAATGAAGACCTTGGTGCATACAAGAACACCAAAAGAAGTAGAAGGTGTTGATTTTGTTGATTTAGATACACTTCTTACTAGATCAGATATAGTATCTATTCACTGTCCTTTAAATGACTCTTCATATAGATTGATTAATAAAAATGCGCTAAATAAGATGAAAAAATCAGCAATTCTTATTAACACTGCAAGAGGACCTATTGTTGATGAAGAGGCTTTAGCTGAGGCGCTACATGATGATGTTATAGGTTTTGCAGCTATTGATGTGTTAAGAAAAGAACCTATGTTAGATTCTAATCCTTTAAAAGATTTGGATAATATAATAATAACGCCACATGTTGCATGGGCAGCACTTGAAACAAGAACTAGACTTCTTGATATAGTTGTTAATAATTTGAAAAGCTTTTTGAAAGGTGAACCACGAAACGTAGTAAATAAATAAAAAGATAATGAGCAAAATGTAAAGACTACATTTTGCTCATTGTGCTATTATGATATTCTTTTTTGTAAGTTACATCTTCGATAAACCATGAAGGAGGAATAAATTTTTTTGCTATTTCTTCGGTTTCAAATTCAACTTCAGCTAGTATCAGACCTCTAAACTTACCTTCAAATATGTCTAGTTCTATTAAAAATTTTCCTTGGTTATCACCCTTAAATGGTATTAAGTATCTGGTTTTTGTAATAATGTTACCATCGGTTTTTTTTATTAAATGGTCATAACTTTCTTGTGTTAGTGGGAGGTTATATTCTATTCGTGATAACATTCCGCTAGATTTATAAGTTAAAATGTACTCATCACCTTGTCTTCTGGCTCTTACAACTGGGTTGGTAGATAGGTATCCTTGTTCTATTAGATGAAATTGATAATTTGAAGATTTGATATTATTTGATATTTCTTCTGGTAAATCTTTGATTAAAAACTTTCTTTCGATTTCTAAGTTGTTGTTTGCAGCGGTGCTATCAATGTTACTTTCTGATTTATCTATATGTTTTATATTATTGGTTTTAACTGATTTGTTAGGTCTGTTCATGGTTGCTTCCTCCTTATAAAAGATGAAAGGATTATATCATAACTCTTGTTTAGTGGCTAGCC
>CAZIGN010000210.1:0-2444 GCA_964538805.1 uncultured Lachnospiraceae bacterium | reverse complement strand
TTTCTAAATCTTTCTTTTAATTCAGGAGTTTCTGAATAAAATTTAATTCCCAGCAAGCGAACTTCTTCATTTTCAGTTAAAACTTCTACATCTTCTCTTTCTCCAAGGGAAGATAAAAAATCTTCTTTCCATTTATCTTGAACTCTTAAATGATCTCCTTTAGGTTCTAAAAATATTTGGTAAGTACAGTTTTCATCTTGAAGATATAATAAAAAGTCTGGCATAAATCCTCTTGTTCCATCTATCTCAACTATCTTTATTTTACGTTCATTTCTAATCAGATAAACTTCATTATATTTTTCTTTTAATTGTTTTATATAATCATTAATGAAATTTATAAATGAATTTTCCAAAGAGTTCACAATCGCTTTATCATAAATAAACCAATCATGATCTCGCATGTTTCGAGGCTGTACTAATTCATCTATATCTGAAATTCCTTGATTGACTTTGTTTAATTCAATTTGATAATCATTAATTAATTTTGAAAATTTTACACCTTCAAAGACAGGCGTCCCACGATTTTTCATATAGTTTAGTCGAATCTTCTTCTCCATGGATTCAAAGAATTTTTCTACCATTTCTAGTTTTGTGATTGGATCTAAGTCCTTTATTTCAGTTTCAGAAGGTAAAGAAACATATAAAGTTAAATCGCCTAAAAAATCCTTACTCTCTATAAAGGTTTTCATACTTGAAATGGAAGGCATATAATTTTTTAGATTACTATAATGAAAAAACGGTCTTCTCTGAATGGCTTTTTGAATATATTTTTCTTCCACCTTCCAGCTGACTTCATGAGTTTGAGTAGCTACTTTATGGGTTATTTTGCTTCCATATTTCTGTTCAATCGCCATTTCAAACGGTATATCAAAGACAGTTGAAACATTGTACTTTTCTAAAGTGTTATAATCTTCTGCTGTTGTTTCAATTAATTTATTGATATAGATCTTTCCCTCTTTAAAAATAGGATTCTTTTTAAAAGAAGGTTTGATCTTTGCTTCTAAATGATGGTATTTATCTTCTTTTACTTGAATATTAGCTGATTTTAAAGACTTCTCTAGATTTTTAATATAGGCATTATCATTGATTGTATGATAGTGAAGCGACTCAATCACTCTTAGTTCCGAATCTTCTCCCCCAAAGTCAAAACGTCTGGTATAGGAATCTTCATCTTTATATTCAAAAGGATAATATCTCGCACCACGACCGATTAATTGTGCTTCACTGTCCGTTGTTGCCTTTGTTTTGGTTGCTCCTTCACTAATACGAACAATATCAAAGAGATTAAGAACGTCCCAGCCTTCATTCAGCCTTGCCACTGCGAAAATAACACGAATAGGGTTATTGGCTTCTTCTAAACTATTTAAAATCAAAGCATTTTCTTCTGACAAAAAATCTCTATCATTTGCATTTAAAAGATTTCCTTCTGCAAAATCCCATTTTAAGTCCTGAACCACTTGATTGAGGTCTATCTTTTTATAGTAAGCAAACATACTGCTCCAAATACTTTGCTGGTGCTTATAGATAGCATAGCCATTTTCTATTACTTCTTTTAATTCTTCTGCTTCTAAACCTTTAATTAGATTAATAAACTTCTCTTGAGCATTTTGAGAGTTTTTAATCAGGTTCGATTTAAAAAATATAATCGGTTTTAAGTCGATTCCATGATCTCTTGCAACATATTTTCTATATTGGCTTAACAAAACACTGTTTAACATCTTATTTCTATCTTCTTCATCAGCTCGTAAAAGCATGACATTCTTTGAATAGCCATCTCTCATAAATTGCCTTAAATCATACTGGTAAACAATTTTATCTCGATACTTTTCAAATAAAACATCTTTCGTTAAATCAATCGTTGCAGTGTACTCTAACAGTCGGTTAGCTGGATTTAGCTTTAATAAACGATTAACAGTGTTTTCCCACGTTCTTTCTTCTTGTTCTTTTGTATTAAGTTTTCTTTTATCTCTACGAGTCCAGGCATTAATGTGGTGGGCTTCATCTGCTAAAAGAACGATCTCCAATTCTTCCAATCCTTCAAAGGTTAGAGAGTTCTCTCTTGGCTCTTTTAGCTCTAAGTGAAGCTTTTGTATGGTCGTTAGTTTTAAATAAATCGTGTGAGGGTCTGGTAAACTTGGAAAGACATCAACAATCTGGATATCAATCTGATTTCCGTCAATGACAATCCCTTCTTTTCTAAATAAATATTTCAAAGAGTTTGTATTGGTTAAATTATCTTTCGTTTTTTTAATAATAGCGTCACTATTTACAAAAAATATAAAGTTCTGCTTGTTTTGTTCCTTATATAAATAAAGGATATTAGAAGCTAAAACGAGCGTTTTTCCTGATCCAGTTGCCATATGAAAAAGTAAATGATTAGAGTACAGATCAGCTTGATCGATTTCTTGTGTAAAAATAAACTGCGATAAAGCGTGTTCTTGATA
>CAZIGN010000209.1:0-2456 GCA_964538805.1 uncultured Lachnospiraceae bacterium | reverse complement strand
GCTTCTACAGTTGCCTTAGCTGCTGCCATTGTTGTCACATAAGGAATTCTACTCTTTATAACAGCTTTTCTAATATAGCTGTCATCTTGTGCTCCTTTTTTATCATTAGGTGTGTTAACAACTATGGAAACTTCTTTATTAGTTATTACATCTAATACATTAGGTCTTCCTTTACCTAATTTTTCGATTTTTGTAGCCTTTATATTATTAGCTACAATCAGGTCATAAGTTCCACCAGTTGCAATTATGTCAAAACCTAGTTCATCAAATCCTTTTGCAACTTGTACTAATTCTTCTTTATCATTATCATTAACACTTATTAATACAGCTCCTGTGCTTGGAAGTTTATTTTGTGTTGCTTCTTGTGCTTTATAATAAGCTTCTCCAAAATTTGAAGCTATTCCAAGTACTTCTCCAGTTGATCTCATTTCTGGTCCTAATACAGGATCTACTTCTTGGAACATATTAAATGGAAATACTGATTCTTTTACTCCGTAATGATTAAAAGTTTTATCCTTTATTTCTGATACTTTAGGATCTTTTCCAGTAATATCTTTAGTTATTATTTGAGTTGCGATTTTCACCATTTGAATATCACATACTTTTGATACCAAAGGAACTGTTCTAGAAGCTCTTGGATTTGCTTCTAACACATATACCTTATCACCCTCAATAGCATATTGCATATTCATAAGTCCTAGTACATTCATTTCTTTTGCTATCTTTTTAGTATATTCTTTTATCTTTTCAACATTTTCTTCTGAAATATTAAGCGAAGGTAATATACATGCCGAATCGCCTGAATGTACTCCTGCAAGTTCTATATGTTCCATTACAGCAGGTACAAATGCACTTTCTCCGTCACTGATAGCATCCGCTTCACATTCTGTAGCATGGTTTAAAAATCTATCAATTAGTATTGGTCTATCTGGTGTCACACCAACTGCTGCATTCATATATGTTTCTAAACTTGCGTCATCGTGAACTATTTCCATACCACGTCCACCAAGTACATATGATGGTCTAACCATTACAGGATAACCAATTCTTTTTGCAATCACTAATGCTTCTTTTACATCCACTGCCATTCCTGATTCCGGCATAGGAATTTCAAGTTTTTCCATCATTGCTCTAAACAAATCTCTATCTTCTGCAAGATCAATAGTTTCTGGAGTAGTTCCCAAAATATTGACCCCTGCTTTTTTAAGTTCTGCAGCAAGATTTAATGGTGTTTGACCTCCAAATTGAGCAATAACACCCAGTGGCTTTTCTTTTTCATGTATGCTTAAAACGTCTTCAAGTGTTAATGGTTCAAAGTATAATTTGTCTGAAGTATCATAATCTGTAGAAACCGTTTCTGGATTACAGTTAACAATTATAGTTTCAAGGCCTAGCTCTTTAAGTGCAAAAGCTGCATGAACACAACAATAATCAAATTCAATACCTTGACCTATTCTATTTGGTCCACCACCAAGAATCATAATTTTTTTATTATTGCTTGAAACAGATTCATCTTTTGTATGATAGGTAGAATAATAGTAAGCAGAGTCTTTAGTTGCACTTACGTGAACTTTTTCCCAACTTTGAGTCATTCCTGCTTTAATCCTATTTTCTCTAATAATTGTTTCTTCAGCTTTTACAAGTTGACTAATGTACTTGTCAGAAAAACCATCTTTTTTCGCTCTAATATATAAATCATTTGGAATTTCTTCAGCTTTATTTTCATATGAAAGAATTTCTTTTTCTTCTTCTACTAATTCTTTCATTTGTTCTATAAAGTAATGTTTTATTTTTGTTAACTCATATAATTCTTCTACAGTTGCTCCTTTTTTAAGGGCTTCATACATTATAAACTGTCTTTCACTTGAAGGGAAAATTAACATATCTAAAAGCTCTTCTTTAGTTTTAGATGGGAAATCTTTAGCAAATCCTAAACCATATCTTCCTATTTCTAAGCTTCTAATCGCCTTTTGGAAAGCTTCTTTATATGTTTTACCAATACTCATTACTTCTCCGACAGCTCTCATCTGAGTACCAAGTTTATCTTGTGCGCCTTTGAACTTTTCAAACGCCCATCTTGCAAACTTAATAACAATATATTCACCATCTGGAACATACTTATCTAGTGTACCATATTTTCCACATTCTATATCTTTAAGGTCTAAGCCCGCTGCTAACATAGCTGATACTAATGCAATAGGAAAACCTGTTGCTTTTGAAGCTAGAGCAGAAGAACGAGATGTTCTTGGATTGATTTCTATTACAATTATTCTTCCACTTACAGGATCATGAGCAAATTGAACGTTAGTTCCACCTATAACTTCTATTTCTTCTACTATACTATATGCTTGTCTTTGTAATTCTTCTTGTACATCTTTTGCAATAGTTAGCATTGGTGCAGAGCAAAATGAATCTCCTGTATGAACACCAAGTGGATCAATATTTTCTATAAAGCA
>CAZIGN010000208.1:0-2467 GCA_964538805.1 uncultured Lachnospiraceae bacterium | reverse complement strand
GTTGCTTTTTCAAAAGATGAATTTATAGCTGACCTTAATGAACTTTTAAAGACCAAAAACAACATAATTGTAGCTATATCTGAAGGTATTCGCGATAGCTTAGGTAATTATATAAGTGCTTCTGGTTCTACAAAAGATAACTTTGGACATGTTCAACTTAATGGTGCAGGAAAAACTCTTGAAAACATTGTAAAAGAAGAATTAAAAGTAAAGGTTCGTTCTGTAGAGATTAATGTTATTCAAAGATGTGCAGAACATATCGCTTCTGCTACTGATTTAAAAGAATCATTTAACTCAGGTTCTAAAGCAGTTGAATATGCACTTGCTGGACAAACTGCCGTAATGGTTACTATGACTAGAGATAATTCAAATGCTTATAACATAACTTATGGCGCTGGTCCTATTAGCGACATAGCAAATGCTGTTAAGCCAGTTCCACAAGAATGGATTAATGATAAGAAAAATGATGTAACTAAAGATATGGTTGATTATCTTCTTCCATTAATTCAAGGTGAGATAGACTTAAAATATCACAATGGTTTACCAGTATATGCTGATATCAGCCACCTAATATAAACAAAAACTTTCTTAACAAAAAAGCTGTTAGACTAATTAATTAGTTTAACAGCTTTTATATTATATCATGTTGTAAATTTCCCTACAACTTCTTTTAATTTGTTTGCACCTTCTTTTGTTACTTTAGAATTATCTAAAATGCTTATTGCTTCTTCAGAAATTGCTATTGTTTTTTCAGCAATTTCATTAGATCCAAGCGCTCCTTCATTAGTTGCTATTGATATCTCTGCAATACTTTGAAGCATTTGCTTTATTGAATACGTCAAGTCGCCTGTTGTATCTTTTATGTCAGTAACTATTGTGTTAAATGTTTGAGCATCTTTTTGATATTGCTCTCCCGTTTGCACTTGAGTTTTATAATCTTTTTCTACCTGATTATCTAAAAATTCTAAAACTCTTTGAGATGACGAACTTAGATTGTCAACAGATTCAACTACAACCTTTGTTATTTCCCTAATCTTTCCAGCTGTTTGTTTTGACAATTCTGCTAAATTACCAATTTCATCTGCTACAACTGCAAATCCTCTTCCTGCTTCTCCTGCTCTTGCTGCTTCTATCGAGGCATTAAGAGATAAAAGATTAGTTTGAGCTGTAACTGCTAATATAGACTCTGTCAACTCATTAATCTGCGTTACAGCTTTTGATTTTTCTATTGCTAATCTTAATTCTTCATTAACTTCTTTTTTGATCAAATTTGCTGAATCTCCCGATTTAGCTGCATTTTCTTTTAATTCTATAGCTCTTTTTGTTATCTCAGTGGCTAAATTAGTTCCTGCCTTACTTTTATTTGCAACTTCTTCAACTATTGCTTGTAAATTATTACTTAAACCTTCCATAGTTTCAGCTGTAGCTGCAGTCTCTTGCATTCCCGCAGAAATCTCCTCTGTGGTAGCCGATACGTCTTCAAGCTTACCTGTTAGCCCATTAAGATTACTATTGATACTATCAACCGTTCCATTTAAGACATCTGTCTCACCTTTCACATCAGATATTATCTCTCTTAAGTTTTCTAAAAAAAGGTTTATACTTACTGCTAGTTCTCCAATCTCATTTTTTGATTTGATATTGATTTTTTGAGTTAAGTCACCACCATTTTTTACTAAATCAGACAATTTTATCTGCATTTTTCTTATTGGTGGAATAACCCCTAAAACAAGCATAAGTCCTAGTACTAAAGTAAGAATGAACGCAGCACTAAATGCAGTATTTAGAACTTTTTTAGAATTATTATATTCATCAATTCCAGCTTTATTAATGTCTTCAATACTTTTTATATTTGCATTTACCATGTCATTAGTTTTAATAACCAATGTATCATATGCTATTTTTATATCCATAGCATTAAAACTCTGTGCCTCTTTTTTGTCGCTCTTACTAAGTTCTAATAATTGGCTATGTGTTTTTATGTAATTTTGCCACTGAGCATATTGTTGATTAATTATCGGTTTTAAATCATCTGTAACAACTTCTTTATAATAAGTAAAAATACTTTCTATTTCATTATAAAGCGTTGTCATCTTACCTTCTTCTAGTTCCATTAATTTGTCTGTCTCAGACAAAACATGGTTGTACTCTAGATACCTAAAAGATGCTATCTTACTACTTAATTGTGAAGCATAATTTAGTTGAGGCATCCTTTCTTCCTTGATTCTCGTAATGTTAGAATTGATTTCATTCATTTCAGCTATTGAAAATAATGATATCAGTCCAGTTATTGCAAGTATTAGAACAAAGGTAAATATGATTCTTATTTTAATTGTTAATCTTGGTAATCTAAACTTAAAACTGTTTTTATCAAGTTTTTTTTCAGGAAGCTCTTTGGTTTTTAGAATTTTTTTTGTTGCTTTTTGATTTTTTAATTTTTTCACAATTTTACTCCGTTTCTACCCAC
>CAZIGN010000207.1:0-2476 GCA_964538805.1 uncultured Lachnospiraceae bacterium | reverse complement strand
GAAGTTACCTTATATCCTTGGTTCATAAAAGGTAAAGGATATGCTGTTCTAGAGTCATAGTATACATCATCTCCTACGCGTATATATTTCACGTCTGGTCCGATCTCAATAATTTTTGCACAACCAACTAATTCATCAGCTTGATCTAGTTCACCAGTATCAGGATTAAAATATGTACCGTTAGGCTCTATAAAGATACCTGATTCAGTTACAATTTTTGCATAAGGATTTGAAGGGTAAGGCATTAGAACCAACCTATTCCCGTTTGGTACTATTTCTAAACCTTCTAATCTCTCGTTAATCTCTTTCTGTTTTGCTATGTGAGCTTCTTTTAGCCTTTGTGCTAATTCTTCTGCTTTTTTGTCTTCTTCCATTTTTCTAACTTCCGCACTAATCGGATTGTGAGGAACTATAATATTTTTTCCCATATTAAAATGTCCTCTCATACTGTCTAAATTGTTTCCCATAATTTCATTACCATTTATTAAGTGGACAACGTGCTTCAGGTATTCTCGCCTTAGCTGACATTCTGCATCCACATCCATTTACATATCCATCTAATTGTACCAAAGAAATGTGTCCTGTGGATACATTAATCCACTTATTTTTATCACACACCTCTCCAAACATCTTATCCTTTGTCATTAATTTGCATTCTCTGCAGATTTTTATTCTTGATTCATATAGGTCCTGCTCCTGTTTTAGGAGTTCTTTAATATGTCCGTCTACTATTTGATTCAGTCCCATCTTTTATTTCTATTTTTATATTCTTTATATGCTACTTCTTTTTTATAAAAGGCAAGCATTCTCTCTACATCTGCCTTTCTATATTCACAATGATATACAGTTTTGTTATCAGAGTGATCATGATGTAATAAATACAATCCTTTTACTTTTAAGTTTGGATTATTTTTTTCTATCATCCAAGCATAAGTAGAAAGCTGCATTTCATAGTGAAAATAATTTACATCGTCTAAATTATTTAGAGGGTACTTCATCTTAGCACTCTTTTTCTTTTTCCTATCAAAAAAAGATTTAGTTTCTATCTTCTTATTCGTTTTGTAGTCTAGTATATATACATCAGTACCACTAACTATTATCAAATCCGCTTGACCAGCTATTCTAAGAATTCTGTCTTCTGATACTCTACTCAATAAAAGTTCTGGAAGAACATAATGTCCCTCCTGTATTCTATTAGAAGTATCTACTTTAAAACTACCTCCATTAACAAATTTAGGTATATCATAATCAGCTAAAGCTGAATAGTCACTTGCTAAAGTCTTAAGTTCATAATCTCTATGAATTTTTGTTCCTCTTTCACAAGCTCTTTCTCTCTTTTCTTCCCATTCACCTAAAATCCTGTCAACCTCTGCATCAAATGTTTCTTGAGATATTCCTAAATCTACAAGTATTTCTTTTTTAAATACTTTATATTCTAGTAATAGAGGTTTGACAGATTTAAATTCTTCTTCTCCAAGGATAGCTTCTAAAGCTTTATATCTGCTCCAGAAATATTCATCAAACGTAGAAAACTGATGGATTAGAGTTGTAACTGAGATACAAGGATTTAATCCTTTCTTAGTCCAATACTTATGAATTTCATCATTATATTCTACTTCTTCATTTTCTTTATCAACTTGAAGTTTTTTAAAGTCTATATCGTACATTTTTCATTTTTCATTACTGTCTATAATATCTGCAAAGTTACAATCTTTTTTAGTTATAAATTATAAAATATCATTAAAACAAAAATGAGCATACTGTAAACAGTCTAGCTGTAAACAATGTGCTCATTTTACTTTTTTGAGTAAATTAATTAGTTATATTAAATCCCATTGTCTCTCAACTTAGAAAGAATCTTTGGAATGATAGGATTTCTAACACAATCTTCATCAGTAAATTCAAGGGTTCCAACTATTGGATCATCTTTAAATACATCAAAGATTTTCTCAAGAGGAGATTCTTCTTTTTTTCTTCTGTCTATCTGTTCAACATCACCCATTAAAATATACTTACTCCTAGATCCTATCCTTGTAATAAGTGTTTTAAAAGTATGATATGAAAGATTCTGAACTTCATCTATAAGAACTATACTATTATCAATACTAATACCTCTTGCAAAAGCAATAGGAAGTACATTCACTAGTTTTTTATCCATTAAAGATTTAGCAGCTCCTTCCCCACAAAGCTTATCTATATTCCATGTAAAGCTCATAATGTAAGGATCAAGTTTTCTTTCTACTGTTCCTGGTAAAGAACCTAATTCTTCTTCTGGCACAGTTGTTAAACTTTTAATAATTATTACTTGTTTGTAGTAATCACCTAATAAATCCAGTGCTCTAGCCAAAGCTACATAAGTCTTACCTGAACCACTTGGTCCTTTGCAAATAATCACTTCCTTCGAATCTATAAGGTCAACAAAGTCTTGCTGCTTGTCTGTTTTTGGTTGAAAATTCCTAACTAATTTTTCCTGCTG
>CAZIGN010000206.1:0-2481 GCA_964538805.1 uncultured Lachnospiraceae bacterium | reverse complement strand
TTGATAATTATCTAGTAAACGCCCATAAGAGGAATGATTCTAACAAACTTAGACCTGATGTTTTTTTCAATTCTAACGTCATCGAGAATAAAATAGAAGCTACTAGGTAGAACTTTCTATCTATTGCATGCTATATTCTAATATGATATTCTTAAGCTAGGAAATGATTTTATTATGAATTATTTTAAGATACATATACAATCTAGACACTTTTTATGCAAACTGATAAATAACACAAGAACGGAGGGTATTATGCTATTTTATGAAAAACTCAAAACAATAATGAACATTAGCAACTGCTCTAGTTCCGATATTATTGACTTTACTCATATTGATCCTTCTTTACTTAGTAGATATAAAAATGGAAAAAGAGTTCCTCGATATAATTGCAAAGAATTAGAGCTTATCGCAGATTCGCTTGCTCATTATTCAAGGCTCAATAATAAAAACGAGGATGTTTTAGATTTAATTCATACTAATTCAACTAAAAAAACAAAATCAAGCAAATCAATAAATGAGCTTATTAATAATTGGTTTCACGAAGAAGATTCAAAGTTAGGTGTAGTAAGAAAGTATGTCAAAAAACAATCTACCAGTCTAGTAAAACCATATGATACAGAAAGTTTTTATGATATATCGCAAAGTCCTAATATTAGCAACACTAATGATTTAAAAGGCAGTGAGTTGATTTCTTACAAACTTAATATGGTTCTTGATGCACTCAACATTTCGAGTGCTTTTTTAGCTATGGATTTGTCTTTAGAAACAGAATTAATTAACAACTATCGTTCTGGCAAAAAAACTTTATTAGATGAAAAAGAGCTTTTGCTTTCAATAACAAATTCTTTAGTTAATCATATAAAAAGTGTATATCAATTATCTATTGTTCTATGTATGCTAGGTTTATCTGAAAATTCTATACATTTAGATGAAACAGAAGAGATTATTCCACATCTACACAACTGGTTATTAGACACTAATGAAGATTCCATTCCAGTTATGAATAATGATTGTTCTCAAAAGATCAATCGATTTAAATTGACAAATAACCCTTATTCATCATTGCCTAGGATTCCTAGATTTGATGATTTCGACTATAAAACAAATCAAATTTTTTATTCAACCCGTGGTATTAGGCAAGCTATAATACGCTTTCTTTCATACATTTCATCACTTGATTCACCTAGAAACATTTACATTTATACTGATCAAAATACAGATTGGCTTACAAAAGATTCTGATTTTAATAAATTATGGAATTATTACATTGTAGATATACTTGCAAAAGGAAACAAGATAAAGATAATACACTCATTAGAACAAAATCTTACAGACATACTTATATCAATAGAAAACTGGCTTCCTTTATATATGTCTGGATTAATAGAACCTTATTATTGTAGCTCTGGTTGCTATGATCCTAGATTTTCTCATACAATTCTTGCAGCCGAAGACTTAGTTAGTATAAGTGCATCTTATGTGTCAGGAACTGAGAGTCATGCAAGATATAATTATAGTGTTGATATTAGCGAAATTAATTATCTAATAGATCAATTCTATTCATTAAGAGGCATGTCACTTCCTTTAGCAGAAAAATTCACTTCTACAATAAGCGATCTTTCCACTTACAAGCTTAAAGAAATCGAATCATATAAAAGTAACACAATGTCACTATTAACTTCTCCAAGCGTTTGTACTATGCCTGAAAGTCTTATCAAAAAGATACTTGATAGCCTTAATCTTACTGATGTACTTAAAAATCAATTACTAGATATTTATAAGGAAAAAGTTTTGAATTTTATGGAACTTCTAAAAACAAATCAAGTAACAGAACTATGTACACTACCTACAAGCAAAACATTGATACAAAACAAGTTTAAAACAAATTTAGCATTGATATCTTGCCCTTTAAACATTTATTATACATATGATGATTTTAAAGAGCATTTAGAAAATATAATAAGACTAATGAAGGAATTTCCAAACTACAAATTTATTCCTATCAAGCACGCACCTTATAAAGACATACAGTTCATTATTAAAAAAGGTTTTTTAGCAATCGCACTAAAAACAGATGATCCAAGCATTGCTTTTGTTTTCAAAAATCCTTTAATGTGCACAATATTTGAAAAGTATTTCAACATTTACTCTGAACCTACAATTCAAACACGCGAAAAAACTATTGAAACACTTGAAGAATACTTAATATAAAAAACATCACAGGCTTATGCTTATATATTGATTTAGCATAAGCCTGTGATGTTTTTTATTAACCTTTTATATGTCTATTTTTTTAATTATCTCCGCTAGGAGATAAATCAAATATACAAAAACTACAACTTTATATATAAATGTATTATTGCTTTCTGATTTGTTAGTAAGTATCTTTTTAACTTTTTTAGGACTGTATAAAACTCTTTCTGTTTTTAATTTATTTTCATCTAATTCTTTGTTAATAACAAACATTCTTTCAAACTCTTT
>CAZIGN010000205.1:0-2494 GCA_964538805.1 uncultured Lachnospiraceae bacterium | reverse complement strand
GAGGGATGAAAAATTGAAAAAGAATATGATAATTAAATTTAAAGTGTTAAGGAAATATCTTTCATGTACCGATAAATTATCAATATGTATAAAAGAAAGTATGGACTATAAAAATTTTGTATCCATAAAAGACGTTCCAGATTCTTACAATGACTTATATATTTATGGAATTGGGATGATAGAAAGTGAATTTTATAGAGATGGAGAATATGGCTATACAGCAGTGGGAGATAATAGTAACCTTACATTGGAATCATGTATAGAAATTGTATTATTCAAGGAATTATAAAGGAGAGATAAATGATTTATGCAATAAGTGATATACATGGACATTTTTCGGAATTAGCTAGCATGATAACTCAAATTGAAAATGAGGCGAATATATCATTAGGAGGCGACAAGCTTGTACTTCTAGGAGATTATATTGATAGAGGAACAGATAGCTTTAAAACATTAGACTTAATAAAAAGTACTCAGTTTAAATGGGGTAAGGATAATTGCATCGTACTTAGAGGAAACCACGAAGAATGGTTTCTTGATTTTCTTGATGGGAATGGTGATGAATGGTTAATTGAAGATAATGGCTTAATTACCAGCAAAACATTTCTTTTTGAAGAACAATCAGAAGAAGTAAAACATATAGCACTTAGAAGGGATTTTAATAAGATATATGAATATATAAGAAACTGTATTAATGAAAATCATAAAGAACTTATTTCATGGTTGCGAGAATTACCATATTATTATGAAACAGAGAAGCAGATTTTTGTTCATGCTGGTATTGATGAAGAAGCAGGAGAGTGGTGGAAAGAGGGTACAGCGGAAAATTTGTTTACAGGCAAATTTCCACCAACAAAGGGAAGTTTTTATAAAGATATTATAGCAGGTCATACGGCAGCCTCCTCTGTTGCTAGAGAGAAGGAGTTTAAAGGAATTTATTATGATGGTCAGAGTCATTATTATATAGATGGATCTGTTGATAAAACAGGAAATTTACTTTGTCTTGTATATAATGAGAAATCTGGTAAGTATGATGAACTTGAGCGAATAAGTAAAGAAAGAGGGGAATAGTAAAATGCAGAAACTTATATTTGTTATTGGAGCGACAGCAACTGGGAAAACACATTTTATTGAACACAATTTTAAAGAGAAATACGAATGTCTAAATGTATATGATTATCAGCAACGAGTGTATGATGATGCAGGTTTTAAAGATGCGATTCCATTAGGAATGCAATTTGGATTTCTTATGAAGGCGAATTTGTTGCTTTTAGAAGACATTATTACGGAGCTAAATCAAGGTAAAGATGTTGTAGTGGAACAAACCTTTTATAAGGCAAAAAGAAGAATTGCATATATAGACGAAATTAGAAAAAAACTAGATGCTAATATCTCTGTGTATGTAATGAATCCGAGTAATTCTAGATGGGAAGAAAATATTAAAAAGAGAAATCTTCACGAAAGATTTGAAGCATATAAAGTAAATGCAGCAGAAATAGAATTTCCTAATGTTTCTGAGGGATTTGATGAAATTCATGAAGTTGTAGATGGTGTTATTAAGCAACGAATAGAACCATTAAATCCAGAAATTCTTGAAAAAGCACGTGAGGAACTTAAAAAGGAAAATGAAAAAAATAGTAAAGCAGATAAAAAGAAAAATGAACGCCGAGAACTAATTGAGAGTATGAAGACAAGACCGTTTTGGCATTATTGTGAGATTTGCGGATCTAAGGTATATATAACGTCGCAAGAGGCATTTGATCAAGGTTGGGATTATCCTCCGACAGTAGGTTCTTTTGGACAATTGTTTCCGCGTACATGTGGTAAATGCGCTTTGGCTGATTCTTTGTATATCAAGGTAATGAAGCAAAAGATACCAATTGTTAGCGAAGAAACACTTACATCTGAAGAACTTAAAACATGGAAACGTATAAAAAGCGAGCCTGAGAGCTTACTTATGGATGAAGAATAATAAAAACGGCTTATTATGGAATAGAACAATCAATATATGGATTTGAAGTTGAATTACATAAAATGGTATGCAGGTCATTACCATATAGAGAAGAAAACTAGTAATATTCAAATAATGTATGAAAGTATTGAGGAATTATATGCAGATAAAAAAAGTAATTAATATTGAAGATAATGTATTGAAACATTGTAATATAAAAAAAGAGTTAGAACGTTTTGGAGTAAATGAAGTGATTTGGGCAAAAAATGCAGAAAGTGGTATAAGCGAAATAGAAAAAGCAATTAGTATGGATCAGAAATACGATTTACTTGTTTTAGATATGCAGTTTGAATTTTATGGTAAAGAAGATCTTGAAGCTGGCATAAAAACCATGAAAACTTTAAGAGATAAAGAAATAAATATTCCAATTATATTTTGTTCATCACAGAATTGGAGTATTCCTGGCTCAATAGATAGTGTGTTTTATAATGAACGACGTAGTTGGGAGGATGATTTGAAAAAGGCAATGGATATTTTGAGGAG
>CAZIGN010000204.1:0-2506 GCA_964538805.1 uncultured Lachnospiraceae bacterium | reverse complement strand
TAATTAACAACAAAACCCCCCGATTTCTCAGGGGGTTTTGTTAGAAGTTTTAACATGCTTATATTTTAAAAAGCAGGTCAGCGTAAGTTGGGAACGGCCATAATTGTGCCGCTGTGTTTTCTTCTAATGCATCAACAGAACTTCTGAGTTCTTGCATTAAAGGAATGATTATATCTTTATTAAATTCAGCAAGCTCTAAAGCCTCTGATATCTGATTGGCAGTTTTTGAAGCTTCTTCAAGTTTTGTTAAACTCTCGAATGCCATATCTGAAAGAGTAGAAAGTTTATTAATTAAACTAATTTCAGTAGTGCATTTTAAATTAGGACTAATTGCTTTCATAGCCATAGCTGATGAAGAAAGTTTTCTTATATATTTACTTACTGCAGGTATAATATCTTTTTTTACCATATCAATAATTGTTAATGATTCAATGTTTAACATCTTGTTGTAATTTTCAAGTAAGATTTCACATCTTGAATGCATTTCTGCTTCTGTAAATACACCATGTTTAGTGAAAAGTTTAATATTCTTTTCATCAATAAAGTGAGGAATAGCATCAACTGTAGTCTTAAGATTAAGTAATCCACGTTTTTCGGCTTCAATTGGCCAAGCTTCGGAATAACCATCACCGTTGAATATGATTCTTTTATGATTTGTTACAGTTTCTTTAATTAATTGATTTAACTCACTCTTAAAATCTGTAGCTTTTTCTAATCTATCTGCAAATTCTTCTAAAACATCAGCAACAATAGTGTTAAGTACTATGTTTGGACCTGATATAGAAAGAGAAGAACCTAACATACGGAATTCAAACTTGTTACCAGTAAAGGCAAAAGGTGAAGTACGGTTTCTGTCTGTTGTATCTTTAGGGAATGATGGAAGAACAATTGCACTTGATTTCATATCGCATTTTTCAACGCCAACGTAAGCTTTACCAGTTTCAATTGATTCTAATATTCCCTCTAATTCTTCGCCAAGGAACATAGATACAATAGCAGGAGGAGCTTCATTAGCGCCAAGTCTATGATCATTTCCAACAGAAGCAACAGAGATTCTCATTAAGTCTTGATGAACATCAACAGCCTTAACAACAGCAGCTAAGAAAGTTAAAAATTGAGCGTTTTCATGTGGAGAATGTCCTGGCTCAAGAAGATTAATGCCATCGTTAGTTGATAAAGACCAGTTATTATGTTTACCAGAACCATTGATTCCTTCAAAAGGTTTCTCATGTAGTAAACAAACTAAACCATGTCTTGCAGCAACATTTTTCATAATTTCCATAGTTAATTGGTTATGATCAGTTGCAATATTAGTAGTTGTAAATATAGGTGCTAATTCATGTTGAGCAGGAGCAACTTCGTTATGCTCAGTTTTAGCCAATATTCCAAGAGCCCATAATTCATCATTTAATTCTCTCATAAAGGCAGAAATTCTAGGCTTGATAGCTCCAAAATAATGATCTTCTAATTCTTGACCTTTTGGAGGCATAGAACCAAGTAAAGTTCTTCCAGTAAATATTAAATCTTTTCTCTTCTCGTAATATTCACGATCTATTAAGAAGTATTCCTGTTCAGGACCTACAGTTGTATTAACGTGTTTAGTAGTAGTATTACCGAATAATTTAAGAATTCTAAGTGCAGGCTCATTTATTACTTCCATTGAGTGAAGTAAAGGAGTTTTTTTATCAAGTGCTTCTCCACTATATGAGCAAAATGCAGTAGGAATACATAAAACGCCATCTTTGATAAATGCATATGATGTTGGATCCCAAGTAGTATAACCACGAGCTTCGAAAGTTGCTCTTAATCCACCTGATGGAAAACTTGAAGCATCTGGCTCGCCTTTGATTAATTCTTTACCTGAAAATTCCATAAGAACTCTACCATCACTTTGTGGTGAAATAAAGCTATCATGTTTTTCAGCAGTAATACCTGTCATTGGTTGGAACCAATGTGTATAATGTGTTGCACCTTTTTCAATTGCCCAATCTTTCATTGCTACAGCAACAACCTGAGCTACAGATAAATCTAGTTCTGTTCCATTTTCTATGGTTTTATGTAGTGATTTGTAAACTTCTTTTGGTAATTTTTCTTTCATTACTACATCACTAAACACCATACTACCAAAGATTTCATTAATTTTACTTGTCATAGTAATACACCTCTTTTTTAATATTTTGCTTCTAACAATAGTTACTTGTTACGAGAAAGCGAAGTTTGTTTTCTAAGTAAATTCATAAAATAAAATAGAAAAAGGCACCTGGGTCAAACCCAAGCACCTTCGCTTTGTATATCCTAATTCTAGTCACAAGAAAATAATTTGTCAATACATTTTTTTTAAAAAATTTTTTTTGTACATAAAAAAAGAGTAAAAAACGAGTGATTTTATATAGGAAGAAATAAAAACCAAAAAATATTTTTTGAAAAAAATGACTATTGACAAAGAGGTTTGCTTCTCTTAGAATACTGAAATTATTAGTGATAGTGTAAAATTGCAAGAATTTTG
>CAZIGN010000203.1:0-2510 GCA_964538805.1 uncultured Lachnospiraceae bacterium | reverse complement strand
CCAACAACAAAAGCAGAGCCGACAACAGCAGAACCAACAACAACAGAACCAGCTACTAAAAAACCTCCAGCACCACAACAAGAGCAGCCACCGATTGTAACCATTGATCCAAAAGAATATGCAGATGAAGTGTTAAGGCTTGTCAATATTGAGAGAGCAAAAGAGAATTTACCCGCACTTGAAGGATCAAAAGAGTTAGGAGAACTTGCAAGTATTAGGGCGAATGAGATAATAGAATTATTTGAGCACATTAGGCCTAATGGGACTAATTTTGATACAGTTGCAGATGGTAAAGGTCTTGACTATAATTTTATTAGTGAGAATATAGCAGCAGGCTATAGTACACCACAAAAAGTTGTTGAAGGATGGATGAATTCAGATGGTCACAGGGCAAATATACTGAGAAAAGAAGCAAAGTTTTTAGGAGTTGCATATATTTACAAGCAAGCCACAGAGTATAAACATTACTTTGTGCAACTTTTTATGGGATAAAATCAATTAATTCAAAATGTAGATTAAGGAGCTTGAAGATGAGAGGGCTTGGAACAATTATAAATGTAGCATTAATTCTTTTAGGAGGCATTCTAGGTTTAATATTTGGAAAAAGAGTTAAAGAAAAAATGAAAGAAACCGTAATAATAGCTATGGGTGTAGCTGTTATGGTTATGGCAGTTGGTGGCATCATGGAAAAGATGATGCAACTAAATAAAGATAGATTAACTGCAAGTGGATCGATAATGATGATTATAAGCCTAGTATTAGGAGCAGTAATAGGAGAAACAATAGATATAGATTTGAGAATCGAGCATTTTGGTAGATGGTTAAAGAAAAAAAGTAATAGTGAAAATGAAGACTCTTTTGTATCTTCATTTGTAACAGCGTCTTGTATAGTTTGTGTAGGAGCAATGGCTATTTTAGGGTCAATTGAAGATGGAATTAATGGCAACTACTATATTTTGTTATCAAAAGGAATATTAGATGCAATAATAATATTTATCATGTCTGCCTCTAAAGGAAAAGGAGCAGTATTTTCAGCTATTCCAGTTGCAATTCTACAAGGAAGTGTAACTTTAATAGCAATATTTTTAGGCGAATTCATGCCACCTTTGGCACTAAGCAATTTATCATATGTTGGAAATGTATTAATACTTTGTGTAGGAATCAATCTAGTATTTGACAAAAAGATAAGAGTTGCTAATATATTACCAGCAATAATAATTGCTAGTATATGGGGAAGCTTTTAGACTTATTAGGAATTAAGGAAGGAATAATATAATTATGATAACACTATATTTTTCAGGAACAGGTAATACAAGATATATAGCAAAAGAATTCTCGAAAAAAATGCAGTGCAAAGCATACTCTATTGAGGAGCAAGAAGATTTTGAAAGACTAATAAAAGAACATGAAATTATAGTATTTTCCTATCCGATTTATGGTTCTTGTGTCCCTATAGTTATGAGAGATTTTGTTAAAAAACACAAAGAGGATTTAAATAATAAAAAGCTTATAATACTTTCCACTCAAGCGTCATTTTCGGGAGATGGAGCAAGAGTATTTACAAATCTTTTGAGAAAAATCAATTATAAGGTTGTTTATGCAGAGCATTTTAATATGCCAAATAATATATGCAACTCATCATTATTTAAGTTTCCAGATCCTAAAAAGATTAATAAGCTTATTAAAGAATCGGAAGAGAAATTAGAAAAAACTTGCGAGAATATTAAGGCGGGAATTGTCAAAAAAAGAGGATTTAATATATTTTCAAGAGGAACGGGATTGTTTTCGCAAAGATTATATTTTCAATTATTGGAAAAAAGAGCTAAAAAAGATGTAAGAATAGATGCTGATTGTATAAGATGCCAAAAATGTGTAAGGATTTGTCCGACAAAGAATTTAGAACTTATAGATAATAGTATAATTCAAAAAGGTAATTGCACACTTTGTTATCGTTGTGTAAATGAATGTCCACAAAAGGCTATTACAGTATTTTCACATTCTAAAGTTAAAAAGCAATATAGGTTTATGAAGATAGACGTCTAGTATTAACTTAGAATGTACAATAAAACATTTTACATAAAACTTACAAAAAACATATTGACATATATCGATATATAAAATAAAATACACATAGACATCTATCTATGTGTATTTTATTTTCTTAAGAAGAACTATAAAGAGGTGAACATTATGAATTATGATATGGCATTAGTCTTTAAAGCATTAGGTGATGATACAAGACTAAAAATAGTTGAAATGTTATCTTGTGGGGAATTATGCGGTTGTGATATTTTAGAGTATTTTAATATTACTCAACCTACATTGTCTTACCATATGAAGATACTAACAGAGAGTAGAATTGTTGTTAGTAAAAAGGAAGGGTCTTGGATCAAGTATAGTAATAACAATCAATTGCTTGAAGATATAAAAATATTTTGGAATCAGATTATGATAAAAGATAAGGATTGTATTTGTAATGATCTTAATGAAAAAAAATCATGTAGTACAAA
>CAZIGN010000202.1:0-2510 GCA_964538805.1 uncultured Lachnospiraceae bacterium | reverse complement strand
TTTTTATTTTTAGCAGAAGTGGAGGATGGGAGTTCCCCTTACCATGAATATGATTTAATGGTAAATTCTATAGAAGATCTTATAACTGATGAGCTGTAAATATATTATTAAATATGCTAAAGTTAGTAAATCCTAATTACTGTGCTACAGTAGTTGAAGTAGAAAAATTAGTACAATTAGAAAATTGTAACAATGTTCAAGCTGCAATTATTATGGGTAATCAAATAATTGTATCTAAAGAAGTTAAAATTGGAGATATAGGGTTATTTTTCCCTGTAGAAGTTCAACTTTCTAAAAAGTACTTATCGGAAAATAACCTTTATAGAAAGAAAGAATTAAATTCTGATCCAGAAGCTAAATCTGGATATTTTGAAGAGAATGGGAGAATAAGATGTGTTAAATTCAGAGGTCATAAATCTGAAGGATTATTCATGCCTTTAAATTCTCTAGATTTTCTTAATTTAAAAAAATCTTTATCTATAGGCGATGAATTTAATGAGATTGATGGAGTTGAAATTGCTAAGAAATATGTAATAAAAACTAGACAAAGTGGACCTTCTTCTATAAAAAATAAATCACCTAAAGAAAGTAAAATTATAGAAGGACAATTTAATTTTCATATAGATACTTCACAGTTATATAGAAATCTTGATAAAATTACACCGAACGACCTTATTCAAATAACTTATAAGATTCATGGAACTAGTGGAATCTCTTCTTATGTTTTATGTAAGAAAAAGTTAAATTGGTTTGAAAAAGTATTAAAGAAATTTAGAGTAAATATTATTGATAAAGAATATGATTATATTTACAGCTCTCGTAAAGTAATTAAAAATCCAGAAATTAATAAGAACGCAGTACATTTTTATGAAACTGATATATGGGGATTAGCTCATAAAGAGCTAATACCGTATTTACAGAAAGGAATGACTATATATTATGAAATTGCTGGTTATTTACCTACTGGAGCATATATACAGAATCAATATGATTATGGTTGTGAGCCAGGTAAATTTAAAATATTTATATATAGAATTACCCAAACAAACGAAGACGGTAAAGTATATGAATTTTCTGGAAAACAAGTTCAAGATTTTTGTAAGAAATATGGATTAGATGCAGTTCCAGAATTATTTTATGGTTATGCTAAAGAATTTTCTGATGAAAGAATGACTTCAGAGAACTGGAAAGAAAAGTTTCTTGAAAATCTTAAGGCAAAATACAATGATAAAGATTGCTATATTTGTAAAAATGTAGTTCCAGAAGAAGGTATTGTTTTAAGAAAAGAAACTATTGATATAGAAAGTTATAAATTAAAAAGTAATAGATTCTATGAATTTGAAACAAAATTGCTGGATTCTGGAGTTACTGATATAGAAGAAGAAAATTAAATGATTGGTAAATTAATTATTATGTGTGGTGTAAGTGGCTCTGGAAAGAGCACTTATGCCCACAGTTTATTTGAAAGTAATCCTTCTCAATACTTGATTATTAATAGAGATAAAATCAGAGAATTGATCTTCGGGTATACAGAAGAATCAATAGTAGATTATTATAAAAGGCTAGATATAAATAAGTGTGAGAAAGAAGTTACTCTTTATGAAGATACTCTTATAAATGAAGGTTTAAATAAGAACAAAACTGTTATTGTAGATGCAACACATTTAAAAAGGAAGTATTTAGAAAGATTTAAATATTGGAATACAGAAACATCTTTAATTATTATGCAATCTACATTAGAAGAATGTATTTGTAATAATAAAAAGAGGATTAGACAAGTTGATGAAAATATAATAAAGAAACAATATGAAAAATTTAAAGGATTAAAAGAAGAACTTTCTAATAATCCTATAGATTTTACTGTTACTAAATTAACTCAAGATATGTCTCTTTCTAAGTGTACAATTTTAGATATAGATGGAACTATTTCGGAACCTTGTGATAGAGATATTTATGATAATGTTAAATGCATTGATGACTATTTGCAGACACACATATATAATGCTATAAAAGACATTAAGAATCTTATTATTTGTACAGGAAGGAGTGCAGAATCCTCTAAATCAACTTCAGAATGGTTATCTAAACACAATATAAGTTTTGATAGAATATATTTTAGAGGGAAAGGTGACTATAGACCGGATTGGGTTGTTAAAGAAGAAATGTGGAGAGATATTTCTAAGTCTTATAATATAGAGTTAATCTACGAAGATAGAAATCAAGTAGTAAGAAGAGCCAGAGCATTAGGTTTAAAAGTGGCACAAGTAAAGTATGGAAATTATTAACATAAAATTAAGATATGTACATAGATTATAAAGTAACAGTATGGGAAAGGATTCATTTTAATGCAAACACTGATCCTAAAAAAGTTATACAAGTTTTAGAAGAAGAAGGACTTGGTTATGTTTTTGATGAAGAATTAGGATTTGTAGAACAAGAACATCTTTATGAAACAGAAGAAGAAATAGCTCCTGAAGAAAATGAAGGACGTTCTACTATTGAAGTATATA
>CAZIGN010000201.1:0-2511 GCA_964538805.1 uncultured Lachnospiraceae bacterium | reverse complement strand
AGAAAAGCTTCAGTTGGCCGAAAAAGAATTACAAATAAGCAAGGAAGATTCAGAAAATAACCTTAATATGCTTAATTCTATTGAGTTACTGCCAAAATCAATGGTTCATTGAATAAACCTGGGGGAAACACCTCTGCTATTTATTTTACGGACTCTGAAGTACAAGATCAAATAGATGGATCAGATATTATTGCTAAAGGTACTGATGCAGGAGGACAAATTGAAGTCTACAAATCACCTGAAGAAGCACAAAAAAGCAATACTTATTTATCAGCATTCGATGGGGCAGGATTATTCAACTCTGGGTCTCATGAAGTTTGTGGTACATGTGTAATTAGAACCTCAAGTAAACTAACTGCAACCCAACAAACAGAGTTGACAAAAAAAATAATTGAGAGTATAACTGAATTATAAAAAATAATATAAAGCATAGGATTGTAAGAATATGGAACAAAATAACGAGAGTTTAGCATTAAAAGTAGTTAATGAATCATTAAAATTACCATTTGTCAAAGTTGATCGTTCAGAATTTTTAATTAAAAAATTCGGTGAACAAGTAGATGATATTCAAAAGTTAATAGATGAAGGACCACAAGTGTTTTTTTCAAAAGAAGAACTTGATGAAAGCGCAAAAAAAGTTATAAACGCTAATGTACTACAATCGAGTAGTTTATCATTTGCTAGTGGTCTGCCTGGAGGATTTGCTATGGCTGCAACAATCCCTGCGGATATTGCTCAGTTTTATGGTTACTCTTTAAAACTAGCTCAAGAAATATCTTATATTTATGGATATAATAATATGTGGAATGACCAAGGGGAACTAACTGAAGATGCAAAAAACACACTAATTCTTTATTTAGGCGTAATGTTAGGTGTCACTTCAGCGGGGGCAGCTGTTCGAATTTTATCTAACAAAATGGCTTTACAAGCACTTAAAAAAATCCCTCAAAAAGCATTAACTAAAACTATTTATTATCCAATAATAAAACAAGTAATGGCAATATTTGGTACGAAACTTACTAAAGCTACTTTCGCTAAAGGAGTATCAAAATTTATTCCTTTAGTTGGTGGAGCGGTGTCAGGAACTATGAATTACATTTCTTTACGACCTATGGCTAATAAGTTAAAAGATGAGTTAGGAAAAAATATAAATTATACGACAAAAGACTTTGAGCAAGATATAAAAATTTTAAATGACAAAGATGTAATCATTACTACTTCTGATGTCGAGTATGATGATGATGAAAATTATCTTAAACAAATAGAAAAGTTAAGTGACTTATTGGAAAAAAATATTATTACTGAACAAGAATTTCAAAAAATGAAAAAATCAATTATAGATAAATTATAATATATAAAAAGGACTCAGTTTATGGCTCAACAAATCGTCCTCCCCATCAAAGATTCAAACATTTTAAAAATGGTTCAAGATACCTTGCTTGATAGTTTTCGTGCAGGGCGTCGCAATTACACCATCTTTCAAGTGGGGAAAGCCACTCTCTTAAGGGTAAGTGATGTCATGAAACTTAAAAAATTAGATGTCTTTAATCCTGATGGAACGGTTAAACAAACCGCTTTTATTCATGATCAAAAAACAGGAAAAGCGAATACGTTATATTTGAAACCAGTACAACAAGATTTATTAATTTATCATGATTGGCTGGTCCAACAAAATCTTAATTCTGAGTGGTTGTTTCTCTCAACGACTCACCCAGACCGTCACATCACCGAGAAGCAATTTTATAAGGTCATGGCACGTGTTGGTGATCTTTTAGGAATCAACTATCTAGGGACGCATACCATGCGTAAAACAGGCGCTTATCGGGTCTATACGCAGTCAAACTATAATATTGGTTTAGTGATGCATTTATTAAACCATTCAAGTGAAGCTATGACCTTAACGTATCTTGGATTAGATCAAGCTAGTCGAGAAACGATGTTAGACCAAATTGATTTTGGGTAATGAATGTTTAGAGCTTAGTAGTCGTCCAAAAACGACTACTTTTTTTGTTGAATCGTCCAAACGTTTCGGTGGTGCGAACAATTATAAAGCTTTTCTGACAATGGCTGGAGTTCTGGTAGGAGCTGCAGTATTAAAGGGTGGAGAAACTATTTTTAACAAATTCAAGTCTATAAGAAATAATAAGATTGAAAATGAATTATCAAAGAATTCTTATGAAGTGAGAGATTTACCCGAAGAATTCTTTGATGAATTAGGTGATGCAAAAGATAGAATAAAAGTCGGTTCAAAATTTCGAGTTGGCAAAGTTTTTGAAATTGAAGGAGAAAACTCTATATTCGTTGAAATTGAGGGAGACGATAATAATCCATATTTATTAAGAGAAGTGACTGTTGAAAAAATTTCTAACTATAAGTCGTTGGAGAGTAAAGGTTGAATGAAATAGCATAAGCTCAGAGAAAATCTCTGAGCTTTTTTCTATTCTTCTTCCGTCACATTAAACTTCTTGAGTTCTTCCTTATAAGCCTCACTACCTTTCTTGAAGTACTGGC
>CAZIGN010000200.1:0-2511 GCA_964538805.1 uncultured Lachnospiraceae bacterium | reverse complement strand
ATGGGTTTCCGTACTTAGGAATCCACTTCGGCTTTAGCCAAGTGGTAGTTCAACAAAGAAAATCAGACAAATCATAAAGGTTTTTGATAAATATTTGTAGAGAAAATTCTGATATAATAATAAAAATAATTCTTAAAAATAAAGAAAAATTATTACTAAGATAACTTGACTTAATGCATTTTATACATCATAATATTTCATGGTATTAGGAATTGAGAAAGAAAGGAAATATGTTTTGTGATAATTAATACAAACATATAAAAATAACAATGAGATTAAGAAACATCAAAGGTGCAAGAGAGAATATAGAAGCAAGTGAGTTTTGTGTGGTAGAACCTAGTAATTACAAGGGCAAGTGGAAAGAAGTTTTTAAGAATGATAATCCCATACATATAGAGGTAGGAATGGGAAAAGGAAGATTTGTAACAACATTAGCATCAAACAATCCAGACATTAACTATATAGGAATAGAAAAATATTCTAGTGTATTATTAAGAGCACTAGAAAAGCAAACTGAAATAAGACTACCTAACCTAATGTTTATAAGAATGGATGCAGAAGAAATCTGTGACGCATTTGAAAAAGATGAAATCAAAAAAATATATCTAAACTTTTCGGATCCTTGGCCAAAAGATAGACATGCAAAAAGAAGATTAACATCTAAAGAATTCTTTAAAAGATATGAAAGCATACTAATAAAAGAAGGTTTAGTTGAATTTAAAACAGATAACAAAATGTTGTTTGATTTTTCCCTAGAGCAAGTAGTAGAAGCAAACTGGGATTTGATATTACATACTTTTGACTTACATAATAGCGAGTATGTTACAGGAAATGTTATGACAGAGTATGAAGAGAAGTTCTCAGGAATGGGACATCCAATAAACAAATTAGTTGCAAAACAAAAAACAAAACCTAGTGTATAGTCACTAGGTTTTGTTTTTTGCTGTTTTAGGCATTAGTAGTAAATCTATTTTATATCTTCTTTGTCTTTAGGTAAGTGAGTGACAATTACAGTATCAGTATCTTCATCAGTGTAAAAGCTAATATTCCTATCTTTTAGTCTTTGATTAAGAGCGTTATCTGTAAGATAGGAAATTACAGCAACTACAGGAACACCTAAAAACATACCAATAGGTCCACCGACCCATCCACCAATAACTATTGCAAAGATTATCCATATTGGTCTAAGTCCAGTACTTTCACCAAGAATCTTTGGACCCAATAATAAACCATCAAACTGTTGAATTATAATGATTATAATAACAAAAAGAATTGCATATTTGTAATCAAATAAAAGAAGTAATAGTACGCCAGGAATTGCTCCAACAAAAGGACCAAAGTAAGGGATGACATTTGTTATACCAACAATAACACTAATAATAAGTGCATGAGGAAAATGAAGGAAGGATAAAACAATCCAGCAAATCATTCCGACTATAGCAGAATCTACAGTTTTTCCAATAACAAATCTTCCAAAAATTGAATTACATTTGTTTAAAGTTTCGATAAAAGAATCAGCTGTTTCTTTTTTTAATATAGAATAAATAAGTCTTTTGAAACTTGTTACTAATCTGTTTTTGTCATACAACATGTAAAGAGAAACAATCAAGGAAATAGTAATGTTAAATATACCAGATATAATGGCTACAGCGGTTGTATATATAGTAGGAATAACATTTGGAACCCTATGTGACATATCATTTTTAAATGTTTTTGGAATATTTTCAATAGAGTCTATTAAAAAATTAAGATCCCACTCAGGATTTTTTCTATCTACAACATTTAGGTAACTAATAACATCATTAAAACCACTTTGAGCGGAAGTAATAAATGCTTTTAGATTCCAAACGCTATGTATTAATTGAGGGACTAAATACATAATTATAGAGGCAAGAAGACTAAAAACCAGCAAGTATGATATTATTATAGACAAAATTTTTCTAATTTTTTTAGTCTTTATTTTCATAAACTTTTTGAATATTGTATAATCAAGAAACTTGTATAAAGGATTTATAAGATAAGCAATAAAGACACCTATCATAAAAGGTGAAGTAATCTTCATAAACTTCAGGAAAAACTCAGAAGTCGAAGACCAATTTAGTATAAGCTTGATAAAGATAGCAGATACTATAACAACTAGTATGGTATATATAGCAGCAGTATTAAATCTTGGATGTTTGTTAAACTTTATTTTCATGTAAGTATACCTTTCAAAAATGCATTATTTAGTCATAGAATGAATCTGGTCAATGAAAAACAACCACTAATGAGTATATCAGTTTAGAATAATTATATCAAGAAAAGGTTTGTAAAAGACATTAATAATAAAAAGTATACAAGCTAAAGTTCAAAAATCAAAAAAAGTGCTTGCATTTTAAATTATCCTACGATATAATAACTCTTGCGTTAAAAACGCAGATAAATTTAATTAATATGCGCTGCTAGCTCAGTTGGTAGAGCACCTGACTCTTAATCAGGGTGTCCAGGGTTCGAACCCCTGGCAGCGCAGTC
>CAZIGN010000199.1:0-2527 GCA_964538805.1 uncultured Lachnospiraceae bacterium | reverse complement strand
AGTATACCCAGAGTGATAAATTATTCTATTGTCTAATAAGAGACATTTGTTTTGCTTCTTCAATAGAAGATACAAAGGTACCTATTATTAAAGTGCCTTTTTCATCTTTTTTAATAGTGCTAACAGAGATAATTCCAGACACATCCTTGGTCAATGCATCTTCAAGGATGACTTGATTTTCATGACGGAATAATGTTCCATTTACAAAAACCAAATATGGAGCTGGAGCAACTTCGCCAGACACTACAAATCTAATGTGACCACAAGATTGTTTCTTCGCTTGGAGTTCTTTGGTTGCTAATAAGAATTCCATAGCTTGTTTCCCGAAATAGTAAAATAGATTAGGAACATAAGACATTCTAAATTGTTTCTTTTTAGTACATAATTTAGACTGATTCTTTGCTATAGAAAGATATGTCATAGCAAAGATATATTTCCCATCTATGTTATATTCTATTTCAGAACTGAATTTTAAAGCTTTACGACGTATTGTCTTTATAGCCTTATCAACAGCGTCGTAAGTATTAATATCACCTTCTTTCGTCGCAAAAGCTTTCTTACTATAAAGAGGAGAGAGATAATTACCCAATACTTTTAAAAATTTAATTGGGTGTTTAATGCCAAATTTATCAGCATTATCCCAATCAAAAGAATTAAATATTTGGCGAGTGATAGCACCATTAGCTATCCCCTCTTTAATGATTTCTTTGGCAATAGATACCAAATGAAAATCATTGCTACTTTC
Organism: uncultured Lachnospiraceae bacterium; assembly: GCA_964538805.1. GTDB lineage: Bacteria > Bacillota > Clostridia > Lachnospirales > Lachnospiraceae > CAZIGN01. The sequence continues at coordinate 1,782 of CAZIGN010000199.1, read as the reverse complement.
CATTTTTCTTAATTCTAATTCTTGTTTTATCAATGAAGTATTTAACATCAATGATTTTCTTTCACTAGAATTAATATACAATGCACTTTTAGGGACTTTTCTCCCAAAGTAAAGTGTTGCTGAAACAGAAAATCGATAAAGTTCATTTCTTTCCTTAAAGAAAGGAGTTAGCCATAAATCATATTTAGCCTCCATTTCCTTTAATTCTTCTAAAGTAGCCCCTTCGACGATTGCCCCTAAAAATGGCAAAGCTTCATAGAAAGCCCCACCATGTTTAGTTTTGTCTATTTCCCAACGTACCGCTGCTGTTAAGAAAGAATTTAATCTATCTAATTGAGCAATACGTTTTTCGTCTGATATTGTAGTCATAAATTCAACCACTGTATCAGAAGCATAGGATAATAACCCAACAAACCCAGGTGCTAAACCTTGCATTGAAAGATTAGCTGTAGCTTTCCATAATAACTCTACAACTTCTACTTCTTTTGCAAAGTTAACAGGAACTTTAACAGAACCATCAACATCTAAAATAATTCCTTTAGATGTAACAAGTTCTTTGTCTTTATTAGACATAAAATCCCAAGATACAGGTTTTACATCTTCATAAGGAGCCCCGGAAACCACTTTATTGTCTACGATAGAATAATCTAAGAAGATTGGGAACACTTCCATTTCTTCTAATATGTCTGGGGATTGAATGACTAGTGTAGCATCCCCATCAAAATCGGCCCCTGATTGCGCTTCTGCAGTTTGGTCAGCTGCAGAATAAATATTGAGTCCGACATAAATGTCTGCATTTTCAGTATAAAATTTATATGCTTCTGCAGACATTGCTTTTCCTTCAACATTCACAAGTCTACCTTCAAACTTATGAATGAATGGAAATCTTACTAATAAAGCTTTACTCATATTAATTTTGCCATTAATATAAGTAGCTGTATGGCCCTTATGTATGCCAACAATATTTGCTTCTTCAGAAGAACAAGACATTCTTCCAACAGAAACAAACTTAATTATTGTATAAGGGTCAGTCGCCATATGTCTCCATACGGCATCATTAATGATGATATACTCACCATTAATTAATCTTTCAATTTGTTTCATTAAAAGAGCTCTTAAAGTATTTCTTAATGAAGCGTCTTTCAAAAACACTTCTGGATTTGCATTGTATAAATCCAGTGTTTGAATATCTTCTGAAGAAACTTCTTCAATTTCTTCTTCAGATAATTCTTTGCCTATTGACAAGAATTCTTTAACAGATTCAATATCAAGAGACATTACACCTTTGATTATATCACGAGTTAAATCATGGTATTTTCTGAATAACTCTTTAGATAGTAATCTCTTAGCTGCCTGTCTAGACAGTTTTATTAATTTACTGTCTTTCGTTCTAGCATTCAATAGAACGCCAAAATCGAATTGGTTTCGCAGAACATATTCATCCAATGGAGCTTTAACTGCCCCACCGAATAAAATTATGTCACTGCCGGTAACCTCTTTTAAGCTAGGATATAATACCCCTAGCCCTTTAGCTACAGACATCATTCTAAATGTAAATGATGCCTTAATATCAACAGTAGCCATTAACTCTTTTGAGAAAATGGCCATACCGTCAGTAGCAGCTTTTGTTAAAGCTATTACTTCTTTTCCAAACTCAGCGTTTTCTCCACTGAATTTAGATGAGTATAATTCTTCTGTCATTGTAACAGAAAAATCTTCAGGGATATGCTCCATACGGATTTCATCCCCATTTTCATTCACTAATACATATATTGTACTAGT
>CAZIGN010000198.1:0-2536 GCA_964538805.1 uncultured Lachnospiraceae bacterium | reverse complement strand
ATTCCAAGTGAATATTTTGAAACATGTCTTCTTATATCTGGATCAAGTCCAACCCTTCGCATAACATCTTTTATTTCATCCTTACCTATACTTCCATTCAGATCCGCAAGATATTTAAGATTCTTGTAACCACTGTAATTTGGCAAAAACCCAGGTGTTTCAATAATTGTTCCAATATTCCTAGGCATATCAATATCTTTTCCAACTATTTTGTTGTTTACACAGATAGTTCCAGAATCTAACATTAAGAACCCACATATTGCCTTAAAAAGAACCGTCTTTCCTGAACCATTTCTACCTACTATTCCATATATTTTGCCTTTACTGCATTCAAGTGAAACACCATCTAGAACCTTAAGCTTTCCAAAACTCTTGATTGCATTCTTTATGCTTATTACTTCATCCATGATAACTCCTCCTTAGAATCCCACTCACTTTTTACAATTTCACCGGAATATGCATCAATCGTCATATAACTTTTGTAGATGTCATATTCATTAACATTATATGGATCTTCCTTTTGTGTATAATAGGTAACAATCCAAAATGGATGATATACTATCTCTTTTATATCCTCATTAGTTACATAAAAACTTTGTACTATCTCTGCAGAACTTATATAGAAAGAATTCTTTTTTTCTTCATTTTCCATTTTATGTGCTGCTATACTTAATACTTCGCTAATATCCTTAACTTTTTCTTCTTTTGTATATTTTTCTCCTACTCCATATATATTACTATATGAAAATGCACTGTAGCTATCCTCTTCGTGCGAATATTGAACACTTATTGAGTTAAATAAATCATCAAGTTTTAGCATTTCATTTCCATATAGTTCTTTTAGTTTAGGTTCTCTATCAGAAAATTCATTAGTGTTACCACCATATACCAATCCCGCATTTTTAATAGGTAATCCGTCAATATCATAATAAAAAGAAATTTCTTTCCATTTGATTTTATTTATAGAATCTAGGTACTCTATAACTGGCTCTACATTTTCTTTTGTAATCTTCAACATTGTATACATAGTGTCATCAATATTGTAACTACTATACTGTTTATTAATTTTAACATCATATAATTCATTAAGCGTATTAAACAATTCCTCAATTTGTGAATCTTTATATTCATTTTCTTTTATTGGATAGTAAAATAACAAGCTACTTACAGAGCCTAGTTCTACTTTATCATCATAATAAGTGAACAAGCCCTCTATATCTGTTGATATACTCTCTTTTGGAACATCTAGTAACATCGAAATCTTTGAAATTCCAATCTCTTTAGTCAATTTATCTTCTAAAGTAACCAGCCACTGAGCAATGCCATTTTTATAGACATTTCTACCTGTTATTTTGCCATCAATATATACATTATTTGTAATCCACTCTTTTATATACTCGGTATCATCATCGATGTAAGAAAGATAACTTTTTCCTCTTTGACTAATGTCTTGTGATGAAAAAACTACTGGATTTATTCCCTCTTCTTGTTTACTTATCAATTTTTCCATATCTTCTTTAGTTCCAGCCTTCATACAACCTTGTAAAACAATAAAAAAGATTGCAAGCAAAAAAAATAAATTTCTTTTATTCATATGTTCTCCTATAATATCGTTTGTATTCTTCTTTTTTTTATTAATATATACCCTATAATAGCCATTACTAGAAATATACTAAACATTACAAGTATTATTTCACCATATCTAATTCCTGCTTTGTTATAAAGAATATTAAGATTTGTATAATCAAGAAAAGAATATACCGGCTTGTTATTATAAAACTCATCAATTGAAATCTCTGTTTTAAAAGAATCAATCATTGCATAAATAGTTGGAAAAATGTATATTGCTACTAACACTACAATTACTCCAAATATTGATTTAGTGATACCATTTAATATAAATACAATCATTCCAATAATCATACCCAAAAGCAATACAATCAAGGCTTGCATCATTGTAGCTTGTATAGGGTTTAGATATTCTACAAATATGTTATCTTTAAAATCAGAAATCAAGATGCCATTTTTCTCTGGAAATGTTGACAAACAGCTAATGTATATGACAGCACCCCAATCTTTCGAAAATGAAATACATGGAATAAGCGCAACAATGTTGAAAACAAAAAAACTAATTATATATATTATAAACATAATAAACATATGTAAAATTTGTCCAATGTACCAAGCAAGTGTAGTTACTCTGCTCATTACCATATATGAATTAGAATCAATAAAAGGAGCCGCTGATACCATTGTTAATAATATGATAATTCCATATGCCAAGCTTTTTTCATAATAAAAAGGCATAAGGTATGGCGTTATACCGTAGCCCGTTATTTCAGATAAGCTAGTTAGCCTTAATACTAGTGCATATATAGTTAGGTAAGAAAATATTAGAGCAATTATAGTTCTTGATGATTTACATGATTTACAAACACCAATTCTTGCTACAAAGATTATATTTCTAAGCATCTTCAAGTTCCCCCTTTGCATTATAATAAAATACTACGGATAATATAATTACTAGCAATAATGT
>CAZIGN010000197.1:0-2548 GCA_964538805.1 uncultured Lachnospiraceae bacterium | reverse complement strand
CTGATTCCTTTGCTAGTTCTTTTGTCGATCCCTTTATTGCATCTTTTATCTTCTCTATAAACTTATCTGGATCAAAAGGCTTACTTATATAATCATTTATTCCACTTTCTTCACATTTACTTTTAACACCTAAGATAACATCTGCAGTAAGTGCAATTATTGTAATTTCTTTATCCTTCTCTCTTATAAGTTTTGATGCATCATAACCATTTAGATTAGGCATATGCAAATCCATTAATATAAGACTTATGTTGTCTTTATTCTTAGCGAAGCTTTCTACTGCTTCATTACCATCATTTGCTATTAAAACATTTATGCCTTCTTTTTCTAGCAATGTTTTTGCTATCAGCTGATTGGTTTTGTTATCTTCTGCAAGTAATATTTGGTATCTCTTTTCTGAATCAACTTCTTTGATTGGATTTATATTTCTTCTTGAAGCATTTATAGCTTTAAGATTAAATATTTCTACAATTCCATTGAATAATATCGAAGGAATAATCGGTTTTACTATTCCAAAATCAATGTTATGTTCTTTCAAGTTATCAAATAAATCTGCTCTTAACATTGGCAATAACATAATTATCTTAGGCATTTTTATAATTTTTCTCTGCCTTAATTCTTCTACAAAGTTAATTCCGCCTTCAATAGGAGTATCATAATCAATAATGAAAAGATCGAAGGATTTATTATACGAATTAGCTTCTGATTCTAGCATTCTTATTGCACTTTCTTTGGAAGTTGTTAATTCGCAATGCATTCCAAATGAACCCAAATAACTTTCAATCAAGTTCATATTTGCACCCGATTTTTCAAGCACTAAGGTCTTAACATCTTTAAAATGCTCTGCTGATATGCTTTTTGTATATTCGCTTTGTTTTTCTGTGTCTATGTCAAGTGTTATGTTTACTATAAATGTTGAGCCTTCATTAATAGTACTATAAACCTTTATCTCGCCCCCCATAAGTTCTACAAGATTTTTTACTATTGAAAGCCCTAAGCCAGAACCTCCAAACCTTCTATTTATACTGCTATCCGCTTGTACAAATGGCATAAATAATTTGTCCGTTTGTTCTTTGGTCATTCCTATACCTGTGTCTTTAACAATAAATGCCAAATGACATTTTTCATTTTCTTTAGCAATTAACCTTATTTCTAATGAAACTTCACCTTTACTAGTAAATTTTGATGCGTTATTAAGAAGGTTTATTAATATTTGCTCTATCCTTTTAGAATCACCTAAAAACCAATTCGGTATTGATGGGTCTTTTATAAGTCTAAATCCTATTTCTTGTTCTTCAATTTTATAAGAGGCAATATTAACAACATCTTGAATTGCCTGATCCATACTAAATGATGTTATTTCTAGCTCAACTTTTCCAGACTCTATCTTTGAAAAGTCCAATATATCATTTATAATACTAAGCATGTTATTCGCTGCTTGTGTTATTCTATCTGTATACATACTTTGCGTTAAGGTTATATCTGTTTTCTTTAATAAATATGCCATTCCAGTTATTGCATTTAAAGGCGTTCTTATCTCATGAGACATTCTCGCCATAAATGATGATTTGAATTCATTTGCTTCTTCTGCTTCTTTTTTCGCTTTTTCTAGGTCTAGTTGTATTTGCTTTCTTTTTTTAATCTCTTTTCTAAGTTTTACAATCCAATATGTTGAAACAATTAATATAATCGCAAATACAGAAACGATAATAACAATCACCTTAATTATCGGAGTATAGTCTGTATCTGTTTTAAGATCTATCCATTTATTATTAATAGCTATTTTTTCTTCTTCAGTTATAGTTTCTAACACTTTATCAATTATACTAACTAATTCACTATAATCTTTTCTTACTGCAAAATGTATTCCCTGCTTTTTTTCTGCTTCAAATGCAGTGAATTTAAGATTAGTTAAAGCATTTGACTTAATTAAATAATTTGTTGTCGCAAGATTTCCTACAAAGGCTACTTCAGTTCCATTTGCAACAGAAGTTAATGCCTCTTCTACAGAATCATATAAACTTAAATTTATTTTAGGATAGTCTAGTAAATAGCTATGATGCGAGCTATTTTTTTGTACTGCTACTGTTGATTTTTCTAAATCTTTAATGTCCTTTATACTTGAATTTGTATCAAGAGTTACTATAACCCTTTTAAAATAATAATAAGCTTCAGAGAATATAAAGCTCTTTTCTCTTTCTGGTGTTTTTGATATTGCAGGCAAAGCATCAATTTCTCCAGAAAGTGCCATATCATAAGCTTCCTGCCAACTTAAGTTTTCCAAAACATTAAATTTAAGGCCGGTTTTATCCTCAATTATAGCTATATATTCTGCTGCTATTCCTTTATACTCACCATCATTATCAAAGAATTCAAAAGGTACAAAGAAAGGATCAGCCCCTAAATTAATGACAGGATGATCCTCCATAAACGCAAGTTCTTCATCCGTCCAGCTGATGTTTTTATCTGCTGCATGGATATTAGATGTAGTTGTTACAAAGCATATAATAATTAATAAAAAACTTGCAATTTTTTTCATACCTTCCCT
>CAZIGN010000196.1:0-2556 GCA_964538805.1 uncultured Lachnospiraceae bacterium | reverse complement strand
CAAATAAAACAAGGAAAGGTATAAATACAAGGTATTGATATGGATTCTGACAAACTCAAACTTGAAAATCAACTGTGTTTTCCTTTATATGCAGCGTCAAAAGAAATAATAAGAAAATACAGACCTTTTTTAGAAGAAATTGATCTTACATATACCCAATACATAACTATGATGGTGATGTGGGATAAAAAAGAGATAGATGTAAAAAGTTTAGGTAGTATGTTGTTTTTAGACTCAGGTACCCTTACACCAGTTTTGAAAAAGCTAGAACAAAAAGACTATGTAACTAGAAAAAGATCAAAAGATGATGAGAGAGTTCTCATAGTTACTATCACTAAAAATGGTGAAAAGTTAAAAGAAAAAGCTAAGGATATACCAGAGAAAATGAGTAGTTGCATAGCTTTAGACGAAAAAGAAGCTATGTTGTTATACAAAACATTATACAAAGTATTAGGTTTAAAATAAACCCTTTTGGGTAAGGCAGGAGTGAAGTGAATGATATTTCAAAACCGTTTAACGGACTGCTATAAAAAAGCTATAAATAATAATGATATATTAGAGATTAATGAGAAAACAAAATACATTTTTTTTAGTGATGTACATAGAGGCGATAATAGCCTATCGGACGAATTTGCACATAATCAGAATATATATCATTATGCTTTAGAGTATTATTTAGAAAATGGTTTTAGCTACTTTGAACTTGGAGATGGCGATGAATTGTGGGAACACAAAAAGTTTGAAAATATTAGAAGTGCACACAGTGAAGTTTACTGCTTGCTTAAAAAATTTTATGAAGAAAATAAACTCTACTATTTTTTTGGAAACCATAATCAAATTCTTAAAAATGAAAATAAAGCCAAAGACATTTTAGCCAATTATTATGATGAATATCTTGAAGTTGGGGCAACATTATTTCCAAATATTAAAATTAAAGAATCAATGATACTTAGAGATTCATATACTGGAAAAGAAATGCTTGCAATCCATGGGCATCAAGGTGATCTTATGAATGACAGGTTATGGAGAGTTTCAATGTTTTTTGTAAGATTTTTTTGGAGATTTATGCATAAGATAGGTTTTAAAAATCCAGCAAGCCCATCTCAAAGCAGAACTAAAAGACACAAAATTGAAAAGAACTATTCGAAATGGATTAATAATAATAAGATTGGTATTATTTGTGGGCACACTCATAGGCCGAAATTACCAGATAAAACAAAATCTGCATATATAAATACTGGTTGTTGCGTTCAGCCTAGAGGTATAACAGGCATTGAGTTAGTTGGACGAAATTTTTATCTTATACATTGGAATGTATTGCCTGATAAAGAAGGACATCTAGCGATAAGAAAAAAATATGTTAAAGGGCCGTTGTCATTTGATGATTTGATACTGTGAAGAATTTAAAAGTGATAAATAATGGTATTATAAGGAAAAATTAGATTGATTATTTTTTGTGTAATATTTATTAATATAAAATATAAAACTTAGCAAAAGATTAATTACAATACGAAATGGGGAATGACATGGAGATGGTAGATTCAAAAGCTTGGGAATGGGAAAAAGAAGAAGAAAGTATTTGGTTAGAGCCTTCAGAAGAAAGCTATTATTACGTTGAAAAGTGGAAAAAGGAAAAAAGAAGGTCAGTTTTAGACTTAGGTTGTGGACTTGGTAGACATGCCATTTTGTTTGCGAAAAATGGTTTTAAAGTAACAGCGGTAGATTTGTCAGAATATGCAATTGAACATCTTAAAAAATGGGAAAAAATTGAAGGAATAAGTATCCGAAGTAAAGTAAGTGACATGAAGAACTTGCCTTTTTTAGAGAATTCTTTTGATTGTATATATGCTTACCATGTAATTTCACACACTGACACATTAGGATTTGTAGCTATATTGAATGAAATTAAAAGAGTACTAAAGCCAAATGGCAATGTATATTTAACGCTTTGTTCAAAGGACACCTGGTCTTTTAAGGAGGGTAATTACCCTAAGATTGATGAAAATAGCATTATAAAGACGGATAAAGGTCCAGAAGAAAACATACCGCACTTTTATGTAGACTTAGAGGATATATTAATTAGGTTTAATGACTTTAATATCGAAAGAATTAGACATATAGATGATTGTTATATGCAAAATAGAAAGCAAAATAGTAAACATTATTATATAGATGCCGTACTTAAGAAGCCTGAATTTAAATTAGATTTTTCAGATATTATAGGAAAAGAAGTTGATGTAATTATTGATAGACCGTTAGGATATATTCATCACAAGTATAAACATTTAATTTATAGACTAAATTATGGATACATTGAAGGAATATTTGCAGGTGATGGACAAGAACAAGATATTTATTTGATGGGTGTAGATGAACCTGTTGAAAAATATAGTGGCGTTGTTATTGCAGTTGTTCATAGATTTAATGATGTTGAAGATAAATGGATTGTGGCTCCTAAAGGTATGAAGTTTTCAAAGGCTGAGATACTTGAGAAGATTGATTTTCAGGAGAAACATTTTGATATTGAATTATACTTATAAAAAGAATTGGCTAGCC
>CAZIGN010000195.1:0-2570 GCA_964538805.1 uncultured Lachnospiraceae bacterium | reverse complement strand
AAGCAATTTAGGTGCAATAAAAAGACCTATTAAAAAAAGAAAAATATAATGAAAATTCATTATGCATTTAGAGGAGGCAGATTTATGAAAATAAGAAAAATAAGAACGAAAATGCTAGCTTTTATACTACCGGTAATTTTAATTGCTATGGGATTAATGACATTTATAAGTGCTAATAAAAGTATGCAAATAATTGATGATCAAATATCTGACAGAATGAAGGCTGAACTTGATTCTAAGATAGGAGAAATAGAAAACTATTTAAATGTTGTAATGTCTAGTGCGGCAAATCTGTCTATAACAGTTGGTTCTACATATAAAGAAACAGATTTGAAAAATTATGAAACTGCATTAAAAGAAATGATAAGTTTGAATGATTTAGTTTTAGGAGCGGGAATATGGTTTGAACCATTTGTATATGATGAAGCTAAAGAATATGTAGGTCCTTATGTTTATAAGGATGGCGCAAACATCGCAACCACATATGATTATAGCAATGCCGAATATGATTATCACAAACAAGAGTACTATACAATTACTAAGAATTCTAACAAACCAATTATTACAGATCCTTATTACGATGAAACTAGTGGTATGTTTATGTCTTCTTGCACAAAAGCTATATATGATGGAGATAAGTATATAGGGTGTGTAACAGTTGATATAGAACTTGGAACTATAGACTCTTTAGTTGAAAACATAAAAGTAGGAGAACAAGGTAAAGCTTTTTTGATCAACAAAGACGGTGTGTATCTAGCGGGTGTAGAACAAACAAAAATCGAAAATGCTATAAATATTTCATCAGATGAAAATAGTAGCTTGAAGGTTGCAGGTGATAAAATAAAATCAAATACATCCGGAAACTCTAAATATGTAAAAGGCGAAGAAGAGTACAATCTTTATCATGACACAGTATCTATTGTGGACTGGAAGTTGATTATCGAAATACCACAGCAGGAACTAAATAAGCCAGTTATTGATTTGGTTAGGGTTTTAATAATAGTTTGTATAGTGGCAATAATACTATCAACACTAAGTGTTTTGGTTCAAGTTTTATCAATTGCAACCAAGATTAAAAAAGTGCAAGTGTTCTCAAGCTCATTAGCAGCAGGCGATTTTACTATACCAAAACTCAAATTAGAAACTCATGATGAACTCGGGAAAATGGGAGATTCGCTTAATGAAATGTTTGTTAGCAATAAAGAAGTGATTAGTAATATCTTTAAGCAATCAAATGAAATTGATATTTCTAGTAAAAATTTAAATTCATCAGCAGATGAATTATTAAGAGAATTTAAAAAGATAGAAACATATATGGCACAGGTTAATGAAGCTATGATGTCTGCTTCTGCGGCAACAGAACAAGTAAACGCATCTTCAGAAGAGGTTGATGCCTCATTAGTAATACTAGAAAATGAAACAAGAAGCAGTAAGGAAAAAGCAAATCAAATTAGAAACAGAGCATTTCAAGTTAAAGATAAGAGTCAAAATTCTTATAACTATGCTACTAATTTATCCGTAAGATATGAAGAAGAACTAGAGCAAAGTATAGAAAATGCGAAAGTAGTAGACACAATAAACCAACTTGCAAGGGTGATTTCAGGTATTGCTGAACAAATCAATTTGCTTTCTTTAAATGCATCTATAGAAGCGGCAAGAGCTGGTGAACAAGGGAAAGGCTTTGCGGTTGTTGCCAGTGAAATTGGAAAACTTGCAAACGATACGTCTAGCGCAGTTTCTCAAATTCAAACTATTATTAACAAGGTTCAAATTGCTGTAGATAATTTGACAGATGGATCTAAAGATATGTTAGGATTTGTAAAAGAAACTGTAACACCGGATTATAATGATTTTGTAGGAGTTGCAGAACAATATGTACAAGATGCAAAAACAATGGAAGATACTTCGGTTAAAATTGCAGAGATGGCTTCTAATATTAATAGGATAATGTCAGAAGTAACACAAGCAATACAAAACATAGCAGAATCGTCACAGACCACAGCAGATAATAGTTCAAGTGTTATGGAGTCGGTGGAGGATGTTTCCATTGTGGTTGAGCATGTGCTTGATATGTCTGCTAAACAAAAAGAAGTTTCTAGCGAGCTAAATGAAATTGTTAATAGGTTCAAGCTCTAGAAGCCTTGTGATTAGAGGGTTTTTTGGAATTGATTAAACTCTTATAAATAAAAAAGAAAAAACTTTTAAAATGTTGTTGACACAAAAAACTATAGATGCTATAATCTTTTTTGCCGCTGACAAAACACAGTCTGGCGGCATTTAAAGACTATAGCATTTGTTTGATATAAGTTGATTAAAAAAGCTAAAATAATTTAAAAAACAGCTTGACAAAAACTACTAAAAAGTATAGAATAATCAAGCACCTATGGAGAGGTATCGAAGTGGTCATAACGAGGCGGTCTTGAAAACCGTTTGTCCGCAAGGGCGCGTGGGTTCGAATCCCACCCTCTCCGCTAGACATGAAAATGTCGAATCGCACAGCTCAAACTTGGAGAAGTACCCAAGAGGCTGAAGGGGCTCCCCTGGAAAGGGAGTAGGTCGTTAATAGCGGC
>CAZIGN010000194.1:0-2595 GCA_964538805.1 uncultured Lachnospiraceae bacterium | reverse complement strand
GAAAATTTTAAATAGAAATCAAAACAAAAAAAGTCCAACACTTAAACTAAGATAAGCTAAGTGCTGGACTTTTTTGGTGTTTGATATAAGCATTATGCTTTTTAAGAAGAAGAGTCAGACTTTTTTCTTGTGTATTTGATATATAGCAGCAGTGTGCTCTTCAAGCTCAAGTGGTAGGGAATCTTTTCTAAGCAAAGTTCGAAGCTTTCCTACATTGTATGTAAAATCACTAGTTAAAAATATTCTGTATATTTCATCGTGTTCATTTACGCCTAGTTTTGTAAGAGGAATCTCTGCAAAGGTAATACGATTATTATTGTTAATTACTACTATGATAATTTCTTCTTTATAACATCTAGCATAAGAAATTATATTAAAGTCTTCATATAAGGTTATAAGAGAGCCAAACTTTAATGCTTTACTACTTTTATGTAATAAAATAATATCTCTATGAAATTCGATCATGTCAAAGTCTTCATTGCCCCAAGGGTAAGTTCTTCTATTGTCAGGATCTGTCCAACCGCAAAGAGAAGCTTCATCACCGTAATATAATGTTGGAGCGCCAGGCCATGTCATTTGAATAACAACTGCCTCTTTGAAAACCGATTTTTTGACATTCTCGTTTGCAGCTTTAGCTCCTTTTGTATTAATTCTACCAACAACACCATTAGTTCTTGTTAAGAATCTAGAGTGATCATGATTAGATAACTGATTCATAGAGGTTAATATAGAAGGTGTTCTCATATTACCCATATGATGCTTCATAGCTGAGAAAAAATGCCCCGCATTTCCAAGAAGCTCAGGGTTATTAGCATCACTATGTTTTTCCATTCCGGTTAAAAACCAAGAAACGGGTTCCATAAATGCATCATAATTCATAATTGTGTCCCATTGATCTCCATGAAGCCAATCAGCAGGGTTGCCATAATGCTCAGCTATTATAAGGGCATCTGGCTTTGTTTCTTTTACAACTTTTCTAAATCTCCTCCAAAAATCATGATTAAAATCAAGAGAGTAACCAAGATCAGCCGCTACATCTAATCTCCAACCATCAATATTATAAGGAGGACTAAGCCATTTTCTAGCAGTTTCAAGAATGTAATCTTGTAATTGTTTTGAGTTCTCATAGTTTAGCTTTGGTAAGGTTTTATGTCCCCACCAACCATCATATTCAGTGTTGTCAGGCCATTTTTTTGAGAAAAACTTAAAATAATCTTTATAAGGGCTCTCCTCTTTAGTAAAAGCTCCTGCAGGGTAACCACTAAAAGATTCGTAAATCTTTTCACCATCCATCCATTTGTTAAATGAACCGCAGTGATTAAATACACCATCAAGGATAACTCTGATACCTCTTAGGTGAGCTTGGTCAACTAGTTCACTAAAAAGTTCATTAGAAGCTACTAAATTGATTCTGTTTGCAATTCTGTTGACATATTTTTTTGCAAAAGTATTTGATATTATACCTTCTTCTAATATACCATCAATATCATCTTTTATAACTCCAAGGTGAGGATCGACAAAATCATAATCTTGTGTGTCATACTTATGACTTGAAGGAGAGACAAATATTGGATTAAGGTAAATAGCTTCAATGCCTAGTTTACTAAGGTAATCAAGCTTTTTTATAATACCTTGCAAATCACCACCGTAAAATCTATTAACATCGAAGTTTTCAACATCCCCATTCCAATCTTCAACTTTTTCACTATAATGATTGAGGTAGTAATACTCATTTGATAAAACATCATTTGTTTTATCACCATTATAAAATCTATCAGGAAATATCTGATACATGACAATCCCTTTTGCCCAATCGGGTGTTTTAAAACCAGGATTGATTTCAAATCTATATATGGGATCGTCATTTTCTACAACACCTAGTCTATTATAGTAACAATATTCTTTTCCTTTTACTATCTTAAAGCAGTAGCTAAAAAGCTTGTCTTCAAGCCTTATTGTATACTCATAGTATTGGAAGATATTAGTATAGTAAGTGCTTTCTATAGGATTCATTAAAAATTCAAAACCATCAAAAATAAGAAAGACTTCTAATCCTTCCTCGGTAGCTGTTCTAATATATATATTAATTAAATCAAACTTTTCGGGCTCCATCTTAGATAAAAAGTTCTCAGTAGTATCGCTAAAAATCATATCGGTGTTAATTGTCTTATACATAGGACACCTGCCTTTTATAAAACTATAGTTACAATAAATATTTTATAATATATAACAAAACATAGCAAGCGATAGAGGAAAGTTATTTTTTTAGTTATTTTTATTTTAAACTTTTCTTGACACTAATAAAAGGCTTTGATATAATCATTTGTGCGTAAAGAGGTTTCATTATTCTATTATAATGTAGTCTTTAAGCAGAATCTTAATTGCCCAGTTAGCTCAGTTGGTAGAGCAGAGGACTGAAAATCCTCGTGTCTCTGGTTCGATTCCGGAACTGGGCATTTATAAGCTAACTTAATCTTTTTATTACATGCGGGTGTAGTTCAATGGTAGAACACTAGCCTTCCAAGCTAGATACGTGGGTTCGATTCCCATCACCCGCTTTTTTTGTGCTTAAAATTATTATAAAAAATCCAAAAG
>CAZIGN010000193.1:0-2646 GCA_964538805.1 uncultured Lachnospiraceae bacterium | reverse complement strand
TATGGGAGTAACATGTATTGTACAAGCGAGAATGGGTTCGGAAAGACTTTTTGGAAAAGTAATGAAGGAAATAATGTACGAACCTATGATTACATATACTATAGATCGTATTAGAAGGGCAAAGTACATTGACAGAGTGGTTCTAGCAACATCTCTAGATTCATCAAATGATATAATGTGTAATTATTTAGAAGAAGCTGGGTATACTGTTTTTAGAGGAGATGAAAATAATGTGCTTGAAAGATATGTTTTTGCAGCACAAGTATATGGAGGCAATCACATAGTAAGGATAACAGGAGATTGTCCGTTGATAGATCCAATAATAATAGACAACGTTGTTAGTTTTTATAAGATGAATAATTATGACTATGTTAGACTAGATGTTCCAGATACATTTATAAGAGGATTTGATGTTGAGATATTTTCGAGAAAAGCTCTTGAAAGAGTATATGAAATAACATCGAGCATTAAAGGCGATTCACCATATAAAGAACACGTAACATATTATATGTATACTCATCCACAAGAGTTTAAAATAGGTGTTGTAAAGGGTAGTGAGTTGTATGATAAGGACTTTAGATTGTGTGTTGACACGGAAGAAGATTTTGCCTTAGTTAAAAATATATTTGAGCACTTTAATGACAAGTATGTTAATTCAAAAGAAGTTATATCTTACCTAGAAAGAAACAAAAAAATATTAGAAATTAATAATAAAATTAAGCAAAAAGAAGTTGAAGGTGAATGATTTGGATAAACAAGTAATTATAGGAAACAAAATTATTTCAGAAGAAAGCCCAGCATTTATAATAGCTGAGATATCAGCAAATCATATGATGGATATTAATAGAGCAAAAGAGATAATAAAAGCTGCGGCTAAAGCAAAAGCAGATGCAGTAAAATTACAAACGTATACTCCAGACACTATTACAATGAATTCTGAAAAAAGCTATTTTCAGATTACTCAGGGCACAATATGGGACGGTACAACTTTGCATAAGCTTTATCAAAATGCTTACACACCATGGGAATGGCAAGAAGAACTAATGAATTATGCTAATTCTTTAGGTATGTTATGTTTTTCTTCACCATTTGATATGACAGCAGTAGATTTCATGAAAGAACTAGATATGCCTGCGTACAAGGTTGCCTCATTTGAAATAAATGATATTCCTATGATTGAAAAAATAGCAAAAATCAATAAACCGATTATTATATCTACAGGTATAGCTTATGAAGAAGATATATATGATGCTTTATTTGCTTGTAAAAAAAATGATAACAATCAAGTTATTTTGCTAAAATGCACATCCTCTTATCCAGCTCCTTATGAAGATATAAATCTTGAAACTATTAAGGATATGAAAGAAAAATTTAGTTGTTTAGTAGGACTTTCTGATCATACATTAGGAACTGCGGTGTCAGTTGCTGCAGTTGCAAAAGGTGCAAAAATCATTGAAAAACATTTAACACTAAAAAGAGAAGATGGGGGGCCTGATGCAGCATTTTCGATGGAACCAGAAGAGTTTGAAAAAATGGTTAAAGAGATAAGAATAGTGGAAAAAGCATCGGGGATTACAACCTATGATCTTACTCAAAAGCAAAAAAATAGTCGTGAACATAAGAGGTCTTTGTTTGTTAATAAAGATATAAAAAAAGGTGAAATATTCACGCATGAAAACATTAGATCTGTCAGACCTGCATTTGGTATAGAACCTAGATATTATAATTCTATTATTGGTAAAGTTTCAAAGAAAGATTTGGAATATTCAGAACCTTTATCATTCGATGATATAGATATGAATACTAGTATTGGGATTCTAGTTAATATCGGCACTGACATAGGGATAGGACATTTGAAAAGATGTATTCCAATAGCCAAAAATCTTATTAATATAGGAGTAAAAATATGTTTTATACTTCAAGATATGGATAGGGTGAATGAAGATAGCTTAGATACATTTTTCTTAGATAAAGAATTTGACTTTTTGTTTTTAAAGTCTAAATCAGAAATAGATGAAATTCTAGAAAACAAAAAATTTGATTTAGTATTAATTGATAGATATGACATAAGTGATGATGATATTAAAAATTACAAAAAAAGTATAAGAAAGATTGCAGTGATGGATGATATAGATTTTGAAAAGGGTAGAAGTTATTCAAATGTTGAATGTATAATCAATCCAGCTTTAGAATATCAACAAAATAACAACATTGAACTGCTTTTTGGAAATCGATACTGCATAATTGATGATAAATTTATAAATAGAAAAAAGCAACATAATATTGAAAAAGTATCTTTTGTTGACGAAGTAGAAAAACTAAAAAATGTTTTAGTTCTAACAGGTGGAAGTAATAATCACAACATGGCTTACCATATTACAAAAGAATTAATAGAATTAAAATATGAGTATAAGACGGAATTCAAAATAAATGTAATAATAGGACCTAAAAGTTTAAAAGTTTATGAAAGTGATTTGGTAAAGCTTGAAAAGTATGATTTTGTAGAATTGATTTACTCGCCGGAAAACATTGAAGACTATATGATTGAAACGGATGCGGCTATTACAGCGGGTGGAAATACTATATATGAACTTAATTATCTTGAAGTAAAAACATTCTCTTATTCGGTTAGTGAAAATCAAATTC
>CAZIGN010000192.1:0-2651 GCA_964538805.1 uncultured Lachnospiraceae bacterium | reverse complement strand
CTTTCATTACGGATATATTTTAGTATATTAATATAAGCAATTCAATATTGTTAACTATTAAAAGATTGAATATATTGAATTACTTATATTTATATTTTTTTACTTAACATTTGTTTCTGTTTTCTTAGGATATACATATGTAACGTAAATAATAATTAAATTTAGAAAGAGTTCAATGAATCGATAACTTAATTGGGTTAAAATTTTTGAAAAAGAATTTTAACTGAAATTCTTTGGAACTCTTACAGAAGAAACTACAGAGGGAAAAATATAGTTTATTTGGAAAATATAAGATAAACGGAATGGACTATCAAAATAGACAAAATGTTAGAGTAATTACAATGCGAAAATTGTTAAGCAACAACTTTGGTATAGGAAAAATACTTCTTAACGTACATAATTTAATAAAACGATGAAATTTAAATAGATGAAAAAATAAGGAAAGTATAAGAGTAGAAAAACTAAATTTACAGAAAATGATACGAAGTTAATCATACTTTTGACCTTTACATATAAGTAAGAATGGTTATGGATACTGGAAGATGAACTTGTATTAATAGAATCACCTTCAAACGTTGTATAGATGAATTTATATCCGATATTAATATTAATATTGGATATAAATATAGTTGACCTAGGATTTTATTAATAGTATTATAAAAATGTAAAGGCTTTTACAAAATTGTACGAAAGGAATAAATAAATATGAAGAAAAAGATTGTATTATCGGTAATTGTTAGTGTGTTATTATTGGGTGGTAGTATACCTGTATTAGCGAATAATCATACGGATACAAGATGGGACTTTTGGCTAAAAATTCATCAAGGAAATTCTTACACACCTCCAAGAGATAAAACTGATGCTAGTTCAGCATATTTACAATTAACATCATTAAGTCGAGGAACTGGGGTAATTGGGTGGTTACAAATGTATAATGGTGAAGAAGTTGGTTCACCTAAAACATTCGTTAAAAACAATAACTGGAAATATGTATATAATTATGCATATGAAAGACATGGATATAGTAGTGTAAGAATGGCAATTGAAGCTGGAGGGTATTATGATGTGCCGGTAAGTGCCGGAGGGTATTGGAGTCCAGATTCAGTGTAAAATATAATTTTGATTGTCGCATTAATTTTGATTAATGCGACAATCAAAGTATTGCGAGGTTTGATGATGAATATTAAGTTAATACGAGCAGCGATTTTAAAGAACATTTTCAGTATTCGTTTTTTAATAGTTCTGATTATTAGTTTTATTCTTACCTATATCGAGTTACACACAACAAATAAATGGGATGTATTGGGGAAAGAGAATTTTTTACTTTATACAATTGTATTTGATGGTATCGGTAGAGGAACTGGACTATATTTAGCAAGTTTACCACTTTTGGCAAGTTTAGTCGGTGGAACGTTATATGGTCAAGAGTTTCGTTCAAGAAGGAATATATTTCATTTGGCTAGATTATCTAAGAAAGAATACTTATTGTCCCTTTCAATTGCTGGTTTCATTCTTGGAGGAATTAGTGTTATAACTCCTTTATTGATAAACGGACTAACTGCATGGTTTCGTTTACCATATTTTAGTCAAAATTTAGGACAATTTACAATTTACGAAAAAACATTTTTTGCGTATTCTTTTGCGGTAAAACATCCTATTTTAATTATTCTATTAGTTATATTTATTTTTTTTGTTTATGGGGGACTATTCTCCTTATTGAGTATATCAATAAGTTATCTTTATACTAATATTGTGCTTGAAGTATCAGGCATTTTTATAATGTCTTTTATCACCTATTTATTACTACAAGTTCTAGCACTAGAACATTTTCACTTTTATTGGTATTTAAATATTCTAGCAGAAAGTACTTCTCTCTCCATTATTGTAAGCTTATTAATGGGATTTATTACTATATTCATAATTAGTCACTGGGAGTTGAAGCAGGATGATTTACAAAGTAATCAAGAAAAGATTAGATAAGAGAGAACTATGGAAATTATCTGTTGTTTTATCTGTTGTTTTATTGGAAGCGGCTTTTTGGATTGTTCGTCCATTTATGACACTTGGATTAGATTATAATACACCGACAACACTTATATATCCTAGGTTTATAGAAATGGGATCAATTCCACTTTTTTTTCTTTTATTAATTTTATTTTTTAGGGATTTTTCCACTGAAGAACGTATTAGAATAAAAAAGGTTATGCAATTTAGATACCATTTAATAGTTATCTTTATTTCTGGAATTATTGTTTCGCTAATACCGATTTTGACATTAATTATCTTTACTTTTTTTAAAAATAAAAGTGAAATATTAGCATTAGGATTATTAATGGATATTTTTATCCGAAGCATGATGTTTTACTATACACTTGGTTTAATACAATATCTCTTCTTTTTATGGATTAGTAATCACTGGTATGCTTTCGGTATTGTATATATATTAGAAATAATATTTTCTTTTTTGAGTGGATTTGATACTATTTTCCAAAAATTTGCAAATTATGCGTTTCTATATCTTATTCCTCCAACAAAAGAAATAGGACAGCCTAGTTACTTATTATTTCCGTTTTTTTTAGGAACATCTACATTACTGGGAGTATTTTGCTACAATAAATTGATAAAGCAAGATTATTTATCCTAGTTATGAG
>CAZIGN010000191.1:0-2706 GCA_964538805.1 uncultured Lachnospiraceae bacterium | reverse complement strand
AAGTTTATTGCTATTTGAATTTATTCTTAAATATAAATTTATTTACTATTTGCTGGTTCAACACAGATTGGCTTACCTTTGATTTTAGCTTTTTTCATTGCAGTAATAACATCTTGTGCATTTTCAATTGGAACTTCAACAAAAGTATAACCATCAAACATATCAATTGCACCGATTAAGCTACCAGCAATACCACTTTCGCCAGCTATAGCTCCAACGATATCACCTGGTCTAACTCTTTGTTTTTTACCGATATTGATAAATAATCTTACCATACCAGCTTGAGCACCAGTTTTTTCAAATGTTCTTGTGATTGATTCTTCCTTTTCAGGCTTATCAAGGTCACCCATGTTCATTTTCAAGAATGCAGCAGCAATATCAATAGCAGTAACATCACTAGAGTTTGACTGATCTTCAATTATTCTACGCATGTCATCAAGTCCGTTTTCAGTAATAATATTGTTAATAGCTTCGAAAAGTTTTTCGATTTTAGTATTTTTAATATCATTAAGTGAAGGAATAGGCATAGCTTTGATTGTTGCTTTACAGTAACGAGAAATTTCTTTTAACTTATAAATTTCTTTACCTACTACAAACGAATAAGCAGTTCCAGTTTTTCCAGCTCTTCCAGTTCTTCCGATTCTATGTACATAGTATTCTTCATCTTGTGGAAGATCATAGTTAAATACAGCATCAACATTTTCAACATCGATTCCTCTTGCAGCAACGTCTGTTGCAACTAAGATTTCAGTTTTACCACTTCTAAATCCAACCATTACTCTATCTCTTTGAGACTGTTTAAGATCTCCGTGAAGACCATCTGCAAAATAACCTAGTCCCTTTAGAGTTGTAACTAATTCATCAACTTTATGCTTTGTGTTACAAAAGATTATAGAAAGTTTTGGATTAGTTGCATCAATCAATCTAGTCAATACTTCATCTTTCTTTTGTGGTCTTACTTCATAATAATACTGTTCAATATTAGAAACTGTTAATTCTTTATGAACAACCTTAATTGTAACAGCATTTCTTTGATAATTTTTTGCAATTTCTTTTATTGCATTAGGCATAGTAGCAGAGAATAATATAGTCTGTCTTTCAGTAGGTGTACCTTGTAAGATTGTTTCGATATCTTCTCTAAATCCCATGTTAAGCATCTCATCTGCTTCGTCTAAAACAAGCATTTTGATCTTGTCAAACTTAACAGTTTTACGACGCATATGATCCATAACACGTCCAGGTGTTCCAATAACTATTTGAACTCCTAGCTTTAATGCTTTTATCTGTCTAACTATTTCTTGTCCACCGTATAATGGAAGGATCTTAACACCATGCATAAACTGTGTTAATTTTCTCATCTCATCAGCTACCTGAATAGCAAGTTCTCTTGTAGGACAAAGAATAATTGCTTGAACATTTTTATCTTTTGTATCAATACATTCTAATAAAGGTATTCCAAATGCAGCAGTTTTTCCTGTTCCAGTTTGTGCCTGACCTATGATGTCTTTACCTTCTAATATAGGAGGTATAGCTTGTGCTTGAATTGGTGATGCCTCTTCAAACCCCATCTCGTTAGTCGCCCTAAGTATCTTTTCGTTAATGTTTAATTCATTAAATTTCAAATTTTTTCCTCTTCTTTCTTAAAACCTTTATACTTCTTAATGATTTTAAGTGCAAAATTATTAATAAAATTATGCTTTCTGTAAGACTCATCGCGCGGAATCTTCGTAATTATCATTTATAAGTATAAAAAACGCCTTAGTACCGTAAACTAGAAAATAACGGGCTAAAGCATAATAGTTATGGTTTGCTTATATTTGTTCAACTTGCATATGTTAACACACTTTTAAAAACTATGCAAACACTTTTTTAGATAATCTATATAATTTGTTGCAGATATAAAAAAATTATAGTACAATTACCGATGGATTTTAGTCTAATAATTTGTTAAAGTATTAATTGAGAAATCAGCAAAATGCAATGAATAATGCAAAAATGAAAGGTGGTAATTATTTTGGAAATGTTATCCTTAGAAAATGAATTAAAAAACAACTCTTATCCGGGAAGAGGAATTGTAATCGGACGCTCAAAAGACGGAAAGAAAGCAGTTACAGCTTATTTTATTATGGGAAGAAGTGAAAACAGCAGAAACAGAATATTTGTTGAAGATGGAGCAGGAATTCGTACTCAAGCATTTGATCCATCAAAGTTAGTTGATCCTAGTCTTATAATTTATGCACCAGTAAGAGTTTTAGGAAACAAAACCATAGTAACAAACGGTGATCAGACTGATACAATTTATGATCTTATGAATAAACAACAAACATTTGAACAATCATTAAGAACAAGAGAGTTTGAACCTGATGGACCAAATTACACACCTAGAATTTCAGGCATATTACATATAGAAGAAAAAGATTATAATTACGCAATGTCAATACTAAAAAGTAACAATGGTGACCCAAGTTCATGCAATAGATACACATATGCTTACAGCAATGCTAAGGCTGGAGAAGGAAGATTCATCCATACTTACAAAGTTGATGCAGAGCCACTTCCTAGCTTTGAAGGAGAACCAAAATTAGTTGAAATAGATGGAGATATAGATACATTTACAAATACTATTTGGACTTCATTAAATGAAGATAATAAGGTTTCTTTGTTTGTAAGATACATTGACATAGAAACTAACACATATGAAACACG
>CAZIGN010000190.1:0-2721 GCA_964538805.1 uncultured Lachnospiraceae bacterium | reverse complement strand
TTCATATTATCAATGTCTATATTCATAACTATAAAAGGCTTTGCTTTTTTTATAAATTCTTTTATTGTTTTTTCAAGTTTTATCTTATTAGGAAGATTAGTAAGTGTATCATAATAAGCATACTTTTCAAGTAATTTTTCTGCTGTTATTTTTTCTGTTATATCTGTATGCGATCCAGCAATTCTTATAGGATTACCTTTTTCATCCCATACACCTTGCCCCATGCTTTTTATCCATCTTTCTTCACCATCACTATTATACACACGATAAACAATCTCATAACTATCTATCTTTTTAGATAAATAATCCGAAAGTGTTTTTCTGACTCTTTGCTTTTCATCTTCATGTACTATACTCTCAAAGTCTTCAATTCCTCTACCAAATTCTTTGTTCTCAAAACCTAATTCTTGCTTTGATTTTTCTGATAAAAAATATTCATTATTTAGCACATCATAATCCCAAATTCCATCATAAGAACCTGCAATTACTAAACTATATCTTTCTTTTGCTATTTTTAGTTCTTCATTTTGAGAATCTAGTTCTTCGTTCATAGCAATTAATTCTTCATTTATAACGCTTATATCTTCGTAGTTTAAAAGCACCTTATCTATTGCTTCCTTATAAAGGTTAAGAGATTTTTTAATAATAAAATAAAAGATTAAACCTGTAACAACTACATAAAACCAGCCTTTATAATTTTGCAGGCTCTCTATAACATCGACATCAGAAACAAACATAGATAAAGCTTTATCAGATAATAGTATCCACAAACTTCCTATAATAACATATACCAAAATTATCTTTAGGGAGGTGATTTTAGGGCGAACAGATTTTTGAACTTGCGCAACTTTAAAATACTCTTTTTGAATTCTGTCCATATTGTTTTGTGTCCACAATTGTTGTTTATCTTTATTCATCAGACTTCTCCCTTCCTTATTTAGATATTAATTATTATAACTATATTCTAATGTTTTGTCTATAAGATAGATAATCTAAATTAGTATTCATAAAATATTTAGAAAATAAAAAAAGTCGCTATATGCGACTTTTTTTATTTTCTAAATCTATATTAGCATACGCCTTGAGCAAGAACTGCTGTAGCAACTTTCTCAAATCCTGCAATATTAGCTCCTACTACATAATTGCCTTCTGCGCCATATTTTTTAGCTGCATTTGACATATTATGGAAGATATTTACCATTATTGTTTGAAGTTTTTCATCTACTTCTTCAAATGACCAGCTTAATCTTTCACTGTTTTGTGTCATTTCAAGTGCTGAAGTAGCAACACCACCAGCATTAGCTGCTTTACCTGGTGCAAATAAAACTTTGTTTGCTAAGAAATATTCTGTTGCATCAAGTGTTGTAGGCATGTTAGCACCTTCTGCTACTGCATAACAACCATTAGCAACTAAAGCTTTTGCATCATCAATTAAAAGTTCGTTTTGAGTAGCACAAGGAAGAGCTATATCACACTTAACACTCCAAAGACCTCTACCTTCATGGTATTCAGAATTTGGTCTGTATTTTTTGTACTCTGTTAATCTTTCACGTTTAACTTCTTTGATTTTTTTTATTGCATCTAAATCAATACCTTCAGCATCATAAATCCATCCTGTTGAATCTGACATAGTAACAACTTTTGCACCTAATTGTGCAGCTTTTTCAGTAGCATAAATTGCAACATTACCAGAACCTGAAACTGCAACAGTTGTTCCTTTAATGTCTTTACCATTAGCTTTTAACATCTCAGCTGTAAGATATAACAAACCATATCCAGTAGCTTCTGTTCTAGCTAAAGAACCGCCGTATGAAAGACCTTTACCAGTAAGAACGCCTTCATAAACGCCTCTTATTCTCTTGTATTGTCCAAACATATAACCGATTTCTCTTGCGCCAGTACCAATATCACCGGCTGGAACGTCTGTATCTGCTCCAATATATTTGCATAATTCTGTCATGAAACTTTGACAAAATGCCATAACTTCTCTATCTGATTTTCCTTTAGGATCAAAGTCAGAACCACCTTTACCACCACCAATTGGTAGACCAGTTAAAGAGTTCTTAAAGATTTGTTCAAAACCTAAGAATTTGATTATACCAAGGTTAACTGATGGATGTAATCTAAGTCCACCTTTGTATGGTCCAATAGCACCGTTAAATTGTACGCGGTAACCTGTATTAACTTGAACGTTTCCTTTATCATCAACCCAAGGTACTCTGAACTTAAATTGTCTTTCAGGATTTACTAATCTTTCAAGTAAAGCTTCTCTTTTGAACTTTTCTTCATTCTCTTCAATAACTACTCTTAATGATTCTAATACTTCCTTAACAGCCTGATGAAATTCAGGTTCTGAAGGATTTTGTTTAACTACTAGGTCAATGACCTCATCAACATATGACATACTTTTGTCCTCCTATGATATTAAAACTTCTAATAAAGTTATAATAAATAAGGTATACTTTCATATCCTTTTTTATAATACAAAAAAAAGACTCAACAGGTATAAAAAAACAAAGCTAAAATATCCCCGTTGACATCTTCGCTACGAATAGTATTATATTATAGACGTTTTTATTTTACAAGGATTTTTTTACTTTTTTTGTTTTTTTCTAAAACCATCCTTTTTGAAGCTTTTTTTTCTGTTTGTTAATGTGCTTTTTTTGACACAAACTTCAAAATGATTGAAATAACTTCTATTCTGTTATAGAATACAAATGC
>CAZIGN010000189.1:0-2779 GCA_964538805.1 uncultured Lachnospiraceae bacterium | reverse complement strand
AAAAACGAAAAAATGGGAAAAATTAATATCAATATTCAAGGGAAGAAAGAAACACATAAAACAAGGGATTTATATGGAGTATTCTTCGAAGATATAAATCACGCAGCCGATGGAGGATTGTACGCAGAACTGATAAGAAACAGAAGCTTCGAATATTCTGAAATAGACAATAAAGAATATAATTCATTTACAGGCTGGGAGATAACAAAAAATAGTGTAGGGGATATTTATATAGAAGATAAAGAACCATACTCAAGTAAAAACCCACACTATGTTGTGTTTGATAAGAAGGACTCTGATAATAATGAAGAAATGAAAATTACTAATAAAGGATTTAATAGTGGTATTTTCTTAGAAAATGGAAAGAAATATTATTTGAGTTTTTTAGCTAAATCAGATGAAGAAACTGATGAAGTTGTATTTAGTATTGAAGAAAATGAAATAGTATATGAAAAAGCCTTTAGTATAGACAGAAAGTGGAAGAAGTATGAAGAAGAAATACTAATAGATATAAGCAAAGAAAGTATAGAAGCAAAATTAAATGTATTATATAGAAGAAACGCGAAAATATTTATAGATTTTGTTTCATTATTTCCAGAAGATACCTACAAAAAAAGAAGAAATGGATTAAGAAAAGATTTAGCAAATGCAATAGAAGATCTAAAACCAAAGTTTTTTAGATTTCCTGGAGGTTGCCTAGTGCATGACGGAAGTTTAGATAAGGATGCAAGAGATTCTTTGTATAGATGGAAAAATACAATAGGACCTTTAGAAGAAAGACCTGCAAGAAAAAATAACTGGGGATATAATCAAACGCTAGGTCTAGGATATTATGAGTATTTCTTATTCTGTGAAGATATAAATGCAAAACCAATTCCGGTTTTACCGGCTGCGTATAATCCACATAGAATGGAAGCAGTTCCTATAGAACATTTAAAAGAATGGATTGATGATGCTCTTGACTTGATAGAATTTGCAAATGGTGATATATCGACACCATGGGGACAGATTAGAAAAAATCTAGGACATAGCGAACCATTTAATTTAGAATATATAGCAATTGGTAATGAAGAGCTGTTTGAACCCTTTATTGAAAGATATCCTTATTTTCATAACGCAATAAAAGAAAAATATCCAGAAATTAAAGTTATCTCCTCTTCTGGTCCATTTGCAGACGGCTATGATTTTTCTTATATGTGGGACGAAGCTAATAAAGCAGGTGCTGATATAGTAGATGAGCACTATTATATGTCTCCTGAATGGATGATAAAGCATGTTGACAGATATGATAATTATAGTACTAAAGGAGCAAAAGTATTTTTAGGTGAATATGCGTCATTAGACAATAAGTATAAAAATGCATTGTATGAAGCTGTATTTATGACAGGTATAGAAAATAATTGTGATAAAATTGCACTAGCTTGTTATGCGCCACTACTTGCTAATAAAGATTATGTTAACTGGAAACCTGATTTAATATGGTTTGATAATAAAAATGTTTTGAAAACAGCTAACTATTACGTGCAAAAAATGTTTATGGAAGATATAGGAGACTGCCTTACATCCTATAGTATAGAAGGAATAGAAAATGAGCTTATTAAAATACCTGATATAAAAGGCAGATTTGGATTTGAAAGTATAAATGAATCAATAACATTTAGAAAAATAACTCTAAATGGAAAAGAGATTGCTTCGAATATGAATTTATACTATAACCCAATAGACAAAGAGGTCATTGTAGATAATGAAAACTTTGAAGTAGTCTTATTAGAAGATGGAATTAAAAAGGCGATTTTATACAAAGAAAAGTTAGAAACTAATTCAGTAATAGAATATGAATTTATAAAAAATGAAGGAAAGGCTCAATTGAAATGCATTTTCGGATATGACAATAATGAATATTATTGTTGGGAGATGGGAGGATGGGCTAACGACATGTCTAATCTTAGTAAATGCGTGAATAATAAATTTGGTGGACTAAATATAGGTTCTTATTTGAAAATAGAAGAAAATGTTTTATACAATGCAAAACTATCATTAGAGGGAAGAAAAATTGAAGCGAAGTTAAATGATAAGATATATCAAGAGTTTGAGGAAAAAGAAACGAATATCAAATCATTGTATTCTACAATAAGTCAAAATGAAGATTCTATAATTATTAAGTTAGTTAATGTAAAAGATGATTCAGTAGAGTTAAAGATTAGTTTAGATGAGGAAAATTATGATAAAGTAAGAATAGATACTATAATTGCTGATACTTTAACAAGTGAAAATACTTTTGAAAAACCGTTCGAGATTATTACAAAAAGTGATTCGCTACATATAAATAAGGATAATAGAATAGAAGTTGAAATTAAGAGTAGATCAGTAAATAAGATTGTTATAAAGAAATAGTATAGGAAAGCATTGGTTTTAAAGGGTTTGCGTAGCTATTTATAGTATTGAGCAATCCCTTTTTTTTATCAAGTATAAAAACTGAAAAAAAAAGCAAAAAATATGAAAAAAATCATTGACACGATATGGTGAGTATGATATTATATAGTTCCACTCGCCAAGAGCGGGACATTTCAAAGCTTGATAGATCAGCTAAAAAAACTTTTTAAAAAAGTTAAAAAAGTTGTTGACAAAAAGCTAAAGAGATGATAAACTATAAAAGTTGCACGAGGGAAACAAACCAACGACAACAAACAAAAGTAAAACAAGAAGTTCCAAACATCAACATTGAGTTATTGACAAAGAATGAAAAGTTTTGCGAAAAACACTTTATGAACATTGATAA
>CAZIGN010000188.1:0-2789 GCA_964538805.1 uncultured Lachnospiraceae bacterium | reverse complement strand
GCATCACTAAGATATTCTTTTGACCATTCCATAACTTTGTTAGGAATTGTAACTATCTCGTTGTTGTATCTGTCATAAGATTTCTTTTCTGGCAAACTCCATAAACTAGAAACAACTAATCTATTAGCTTCATAAAAAGGAATCTCTCCATTAAGAGTTAGCTTAAACTCTACTGGAAGAATAGACTTTTCTTCAAAAGCAAAGAAATCAAAAGCAACATTGTAAACGCCGTCTTTTGGTGCAGTGATAACAAAAGACGCTTCATCACCCATCTCTACTTTAACTACTTTGTCTGATTCTTTATAGCCTTTAACATCCTCTACCAATTCTCCTTGGCTATCTTTGTTAAAAGCTTCAATAATCGGTATCTCTACTGTTTGACCGATGTATTGTGAAAAACTATACTTTGAACTAATCTTTGTATAATTACGATCAATTCTTTCAGTTATTACCACATCAGTTGCGACAGTCTTATCTGCAGTTTTTTCTGCATTCTTTTCTGTTTCTTCAGCAGTTTCTCCTGTAGTTTCATTCTCTTCAGAAGATTCATTTGTGGTTTCTACTGTAGTCTCTTCAATTGTTTGTTCATCTTGAGTCTTTGTTACTTCTTCAGACTCACCAGTTTCTGATGTCATTGTCTCTTCTGTAGGTACACTATATACGCCATTATTAGCATAAACACTGATACTTCCAAACATCATCGAAACAACTGTTACTAGAGCTACAATACGTGTAAGGCCACGATGTTTCATAAATTCTGCCTCCCTCTGTTATTTTTTTATCAAAATATACCTTGTTTGTAAGTTTTTACTTGCTCTATCTAATTTTGAGCATAAAAATACATGGGCATACTGATACCATGGGAATATTATATATATTATTGTACTAAAAGTCAAGTTAAGTAATTGGTTATTTTGTACATTATTAACAGAGTGCAAACAAGGCTTTAGATACAAATAGTGCACTTTTTTAGGCACATTTTGTACTTTTTTACTCAACTTTATAATAATGATGCTATTTATTATTATAAAACATAGCAAAATATTTATACTTTTAAATTGTAGTCCTTTTTATGCAATTTGCATAAATAATCAAACAAATATATACTCCTCATTATTTTTCGCTAAAAAT
The DNA here is from genome assembly GCA_964538805.1 of uncultured Lachnospiraceae bacterium. GTDB lineage: Bacteria > Bacillota > Clostridia > Lachnospirales > Lachnospiraceae > CAZIGN01. The sequence continues at coordinate 1,658 of CAZIGN010000188.1, read as the reverse complement.
AACAATTATAGTAGATTTTCATCACTCTTTTATCGATACTTTTCTTTCTTATTTGAAAATTATTCTAGCTTTTATTCAATAAAGACAAACAAAAACGCCACCTAATTAACGATGGCGTTTTTCTATTATTTATTCTTCATCAGAATCTGTTTTTTTCTTTTTAGACATAGTTGCTACTATTACTATCACTACAAATAAAACAACTACTATTCCACCAGCTATAACAACAATTCCATAATCATCCATAAAAGTCGGATCTTCTTCTACAGACTTTTTAACAAATGGGTTCCCGTTTTCAGGATTGAACACCGATGGTTTTAATGTCTCTAACTGTTCTGTAGCTTTGAATTCTCTACTTGTGTTAGCTTTTACTTCTGCTTCTGTTAATTCAACATTCCATAACTTAACGTTCTTAACTGCTCCTTGTAAGTCATAATCAGCTTCCCAGTAAGAATATCCTACGTAGTTAAGAGCAAATGTATTAGCTTCTTCTAAAAATGCTTTAATTCCAGCATCATCAGGACTATCATATCTTACCACTGGCACACCGTTAAGATATAAAACTGCCGCATCTTTACCTACTGTAACAGCAAAGTTAAACCATTGTTCAAGCTTACTATTAAGATAAGTATAGTTAGTACCATTGTATACAGGATCTAACACAGTTATATCAGCAACACTACCATAAGAGCCAACTTCAGAACCTGTAGTTGCTTTTAGTCTCAATGATAAGCCGATAGAAATATTAGCAAATTGTGATTGACTGTTACCAAGTTGAAAAGCTCTTGTCCAGTCATTCTTAAATGCTGTCAAATAAAAATCTCCACTGATTGTTAAACCTTGTGTAAAATCTGACTTAGTAAATATCTCAGCTGGTAGTTGCAAACCTGTAACATACTGGCTTTCTTCTTTAGCAAGTCTAAGAGCCAATTCATCTCCTACTGTCTCAAAAGCAGCTTCTCCTAACAAACTACCTTCATAACCATTAACAGTATCTTTTGCGTCTTTTTCTAAAGGAAAAATAGCAATCGGTTCAGCTGCATAAGCTGAAATCACACTAGCTGTTGTAATCATAGCAGCTAATAAAACGGTTAAAATTTTCTTCATTTTTAAATCCTCCCTAGATTTCTTTTTGCTTCTAAAATCTATTTAATTTTACAGTATATGCATTCATTTGTCAACATTTGCAAGGTCAACTTTTATTTATTTTACACAATTTTATAATAAGTATCTTCACTTTTATATACAAATTTCCCTATAGCTATCAAGCTATAGGGAAACATTATTATTCAAATTCAATTAATTTATTCTTACTTTTATTACCATATTATTACTTTATAATCACTTTATCAATAATTATTCAGCGTCATCGTCATCATCGTCAGTTTTTTTCTTCTTAGAAGCTAAAGCAACTACAACAATAACTATTATTAGAACAACTACTACTGCAGCTCCAATGATTAGCATTAAATTATCTTGAATAAAATCACTATCATCATCTACTTCATTCGCTACTAACCAATCCGGAGTACCTGTGTTAATGCTTGGTTTTAAAACTTCTGCAACGATATCTTTATATCCTTCAGTATTAGGTTCAGCTATAGAAGCTGTGTCAAAAGTACCGTAAAGCTCTGTAACTTGTGCTTCATCTAAAGCAG
>CAZIGN010000187.1:0-2804 GCA_964538805.1 uncultured Lachnospiraceae bacterium | reverse complement strand
ATTTTTAGGTTTTAATTGTCCAATTAATTCTATAAATTCTCCCATTAATATTTAATATTGTATTAGTCTACAAATAAACTGTAAATAATTTCAAGAAAATCTTCTGCAGGTAATCTATTGCCATTGATTTCTACTTCATTATAATTTACATCCATAAGTTCACCGTATTCTTCTAAGGTAAATTTTTTATCAAAAGAAACTTCTTCTTTTCCTTTTTGCAGAACAAAAGTGTTATGTTCATCTGTAAGTTTATTTGTTAATTTATTTAATTCAGCTATTTCTTCTTCTGTTTTATCTTCTTTAACATAAAGAGCGTCAAAACCTTCAGGTTTAAGTTCTCTTATAACCTCCTGAGAATCTGCTTCAAATTGATTACGAAGTTTATTTAGCTCTGCTCTCATCTGAATTATTTTTATTTTTAACTCTTTTGATAATTCATTTTCATTGTTTCTTAAGACAATTTTACTTAAAAAATTCTGTCTTACTAAAGCTTCATTTAATGTCATGTTTAATTAATTTAAATTATTATACTGTTTCATAATTTGTTAATACTCTTTTACACTCTGTTTCAACAAGTGCAAGTAATTCATCTGTTACAATTCCATCATGAACATAGTACGTATTGATTTTAGTACTATCACAATTTCCAGATACCGTTACATTATCTAAAGTTGTGAATGAGAAATTTACTTGAGTAGGTGGAGTTGTTGCTTCATAACTAAGATTGATGTTTACATCAATACCGTCTACTTCAGATACTCCTGTTAGATTTACTGTTCTAGTAAAAGCCATAATTTTTTTTAGTTTGTTATTTATTATTATACATTATCTATTATATTATCTATTTTTAGTTATTTTTTATCTATTAAAAAATCTAAATATTATACAAATATATAATTTTTTTTCTTTAAAAAAATATTTATTGTAAAGGTTTATAAGGAATACTAATAAAAGTTATCTAGATAAATTATTTCTAATTCTTCTTGAAGTTTTTTTACGATATTTTCTGATAATATTCCTCCACTTACAGAATATGTAATAAATTTATTTAATTTATATATTCCTAATACGTCTAAGTTATTTATAGAAAATTTGAAATAAATAAAAAACCCATCATCTCCTGGTACTAATCCTAGATCTAGTTCTACACTATAATTAAATAATAAAAGTGTTTTAGTTTTATTAAATATATCTATATTATTCATATTGTAGTAATTTAAAGAATATCTTATTTTAATATTTTACTGAAGTTTTTTTAGGACTCCTCCTGTCATTACCCATATATCCTTTATTCTTCTCAGAGTTCCTCCTATTAATACTCAACCAGCAATACCAGTTTTTACACTTCCTCCTTGCATTACTTTTAATTTTGGAAAGAACAAACCCACAGTCACAGTTGAAGAATAACCTCAACTAGAATCTAAACCTCCGAGATTGCCATTTACTCTATACCTTATACTCGTCCAAGTATCTAAAGGAGTCTCAGTCCTTGATGTAGTAGTAGTATTTGTCAACAATCTTGAATAACTACCCCCATTAATACTTCTTTCTACATTATATTTTGCGCTAGTAGTAGCACTACTCCAGCTAACTGTAAAATCATTTCTATGCATTATTTTTGAAGGAATAGATACTGTTGGGGTCTGTACTGGTATACTAGCTATGTTAGTGTAAGCATAATCTGAAAATTGACCGTTTAAGTAAGCACGTATTCTATATCTTACATTTAGCCAAGAAGAAGTAGGTGTTTCAATTCTTGAAGTGTTTGAGGTGTTTGCTAGTATTGAAGAATATGCTCCCCCATTAATACTCCTATCAATGTAAAAGGTTCCACCATTTCCTCCGCTCCAACTGAGAGTAAAACTTGTATTTGCGGTAATACTTGACGGCATTGATATTGTTGGAACTGTTGGTTCTGCTAAGGGGGGAACAACTGGAATCGAGATAGAATATCCATAACTTGTAGTTTCAGTGCCTTTAGTTGCTCTGACTCTATACTTAACTGAAGTCCAGCTAGTTAGGGCAGTATCTGAATAAGATGTCCCCGTCTGGGCTGCAGATAACGTACTATAAGTCCCGCCATTAACAGACCTACCTACTTCAAAACTAGTTCCAACAGGATATACTCCCCACAAGACTGTGAAAGTCTCTCCGTGCTCTACTTGGGTAGGTACAGCTAATTCAGGTGTATCAAGTAACGGTGGAGGAGGAGTACCTCCTGTAACAGTAATCCAACCTGTCTCACCTGAATCTAAAAATCCGGTATTAGTATTCATTCCAGATACGTGGTATCTAACTTGGTACCACGTTGCTTGTGCTGTTTCACTATATGAATTTAAAACAGGCGCATTTATATCTTGCCAATTTGCTGTCGTTAAATTTACCTGCCTCGTAATGCTATATGTTGTAAATCTTTTTTGTGTCCAACTAATAGTAATGGTATTACCAGCACTAACTGTTGAAGGATAATTTAATAATATCATATCATTATTCGTATTTAATTCATATATCACCATTCGCCATACTTGCAGCACTTGCATTAGCAGTTGATAATATTATATTTCTAACTTGTTTTGTTGTATAACTTGTATTATTTTGAGCTTTTACAATTCCTGTGAAAGTTCCTGCTGAAATCATACTTGCCGAGTGGCTAGACGGGTGTGAATATACAGTATCATTATCAGCTCCTCATACAGCAGTACCATTAGCAGATCATCTTAAAATATTGCCAGCAGCACCTCCAGAAGGAATATGTTTATTACCAGCTGTAGTTGGGTGAGTATATACAGTATTAGTTGAAGAAA
>CAZIGN010000186.1:0-2823 GCA_964538805.1 uncultured Lachnospiraceae bacterium | reverse complement strand
TAAAATATCATATATTAATGTTTTTTAGTAAAATATCATATAGTTATATTTTTTAATAAATATAATATGGTTGTTTTTTATAAAAATAATTGCTTGAAAAATTATAAATATGTTTTAAAAAGCTTAGTCTGAAATAATCTTTATGTAAAAAACGCGATTCCTAGGTCCGTCAAATTCACAAAAATATAAATCCTGCCAGATACCAAGAAGTGGTTTTCCAGCTTCAATAATGATCGTTTGACTTACACCAATAGATGAAGATGAAAGGTGAGCATTTGAATTGCCTTCAAAATGTCTGTAGTTTGAATCATCTACAGGAAAAATTTTGTCAAAACCATAAAGTAAATCAGTTTTCACATCTGGGTCAGCATTTTCGTTAATTGTAATTCCAGCTGTAGTATGAGGGCAATAAATAACTGCAATTCCATAGTCAACCTTACTTTCTTTAATATCATTTCTTAAAAAATCCGTAATATTTATCATAGATCTAGTTTCGCTTATTGTTAAATTATGTTTAAAAAGATTCATAGACATTCTCCATTCTTGAATTGAATTAAAAATAATTATAATTTATGTAATTAATATTAACATATTCTTAATTTAAAATAAAGTCTAAACAATTTGAATAATAGTAAAAATATCAATTTATAAAAGTGTTATTATGTTGTTTAGAAGCCTAATATATGCTAAAATCTTATTAATAGAAGCTTACAAAGTATTTATATATAATGCTTAAAGAAGGGAACAAAACTATGAATGGAAATAATAACATTTTAAAAGTTATTAACATAGATGATATAAGATTTATTCAGCAAATTTATTCTAAAGCTGATAGGGTCTTTACGCTTACATTTGATGGTCAGGGAAAACAAATATCTGACACAACAGGAGATACAAAAGAATTCGATTATATAAAGGATAATTTAAAAGAAGAAGAATTTGAATTTATAAAAAAAACTATTCTAAAAGATGTAATAGTCAATAAAACTGAGATTTATTATAAAACAAAGTTTGACAACCTTGATTTTGTTGCCATGCCAGCAATGTACACTGATGAAATTGTTTATATAATTATGGTTATATTGATAACAAAAAAGGAAGATTATGATAAAAAAGAAAAATTGATTAAAACAAATAATCTATCATTTGTAAATAGAATTCATGATAAAGAAAAAGTTTTAGGTAATGCTAGAGAACTAAACAATAAATTAATTAAGAATTTAATTGCAAATAAAATGCTTTTGAGTGATATTGAAAAAATATCTGAAAATGTTAAAGTGGTCGATGATATCTCAAAGAAGAATAGTATATTGACCTCTATGATAAATCTTTTAGAAGAAGAAAAGAATTTTGAAGATATTATGAAAATGATATTGAAGCTTTTAGGAGAATATTTACAAGTTTATAATGCAAGTTTGATAAAGGTGAATGATAAATTTGAAACAAACCTAGTAGTCGAGTGGATTAAAGATAATAAAGTAAGTTTATATAGCAAATTGAGTAAAGCTAAGGAGCTTTCTAATATATTATTTGATAAAGAAGTGTTTGCTTATCCTTTAAGCCAATCAAAACAAGAAATATATTCTCCAGATAATTTACTAGAAGAACTAGAGATGAAATCAGTTGCAACAATACCAATAATAATAAACAATAGACCAGCAATGTATATATTGTTTTTTGATGATGAAGAATTTGTTTGGAATAAAAGTAGTTTAGAATTTATCTTAGACATTAGAAAGGTTGTTCAAACGATTCTAGAAAAAAGAATTTCAAAGAACTCTTTAGTTAGCTCATATTCGGCATTAAAGGAGATTCTTGATAACATAGGTAGCGGACTTGCGGTGATAGATAAGAACACCAAAACAATACTCTTTTCAAATAAAACTCTAAGTCATATAAGCAAGATGGAACTTGTTGGCAAAAAATGTAATGAATTCAAATATTTTTGTATGGACAAGAATTGTGAGAACTGTGAAATTGATCAGGCAGACTATTGTTATATGGAAAAGTTCGATGAAGAAAAGCAAGCTTGGTATGAAATTGTATATAATGATATAACATGGGTAGATGGAAGAATTGTATCTCTTTGTAATATTACAGATGTGACCGAAAAAAAGAAATATCAAAAAAGAATAGAGTTTCAGGCAAATAATGATTTTCTAACTGGTTTATATAATAGAATGAGATGCGAAGAAGATATGGCATATAATATCGAATATTCAATAAGAGAAGAACTAAAAGGTGCTATATTATTTATAGATTTAGATGATTTTAAACATATAAATGACGGCTTAGGACATCAATATGGAGATATGCTCTTAAAGATGATTTCGCTTGGGCTACAGCAGATAAATGGAATAAAAGATTCTTGTTATAGAGTTGGTGGAGATGAATTTATAATTATTGTTACACCAAAACATTATGAAAGAATACAAGCAATATTAGATGATGTAAAAGAACTTTTTTGTAAACCATGGTATCTTAATGAAAACGAATATTTTTGTACAATGAGTATGGGAATTGTTACTTTTCCAGATGAAGGAAGAGATGTTAATGATCTTATTAAAAAAGCTGATATTGCAATGTATAATGCTAAAAAAAGTGGAAAAAACAGATATGAATATTATAGTGAGTCAAACGATACAGGTTCGGTAAAAAGGTTAGATATAGAAAAAAATATGAGAACAGCAATATCTTTTGGATGTAATGAGTTTGAATTATTTATACAACCAATAATAAATACAGCCACAAAAGAATGTGTAGGAGGAGAGGCTCTTATTAGATGGAACAATGATAATCTTGGATTTTTGATGCCTAATGAAT
>CAZIGN010000185.1:0-2832 GCA_964538805.1 uncultured Lachnospiraceae bacterium | reverse complement strand
GCGGGGCCCTTTCTTGCTAATTCTTCTTGTTCGCTAGTAAACATAATCAAGTCATCGTCTAAATAAGATTTATTTTCCATAATTATCACCTATCTTTACTTTTTCTTGGGAAATACTACCTTAAATGTTGTTCCTTCACCTATTTTACTTTCACAAATTATATTACCTTTTAAAGTATGATTTATAATGTTATAAACTATATGAAGTCCTAAACCAACTCCTCCTTCACCTCTTTTAGTAGTAAAAAACGGATCAAATAATTTTGAAATATTGTCTTTGTCTATTCCTACTCCATTATCTGAAAAATTGATTTTTATCATATCGTCTACTTCATATATACTTATGTTGATTATTCCTCTGTCTTTTCCAGCAAAACCGTGAATTAAAGTATTCATAACAAAATTAGTGATAATTTGTGAAAATGCACCTGGGAAACTTTCAATCACTAGCTTTTCATCACATTCAATTAATATATCAACATCTTTTTTCTTAAGCTTTGGATGTAGACTTAAAAGGACTTGATTTAAATAATCCTTAACATTAAAAGTTCTTAATTCTTCTGTGGTTTGGTCTACTGCTATATTTTTAAAACTCTTAATAAGGGTTGACGCTTTATCAAGATTCTTAAGTAATATTTCACAGCTTTTCTTAGCCTCTTCAACAAATATGTTAAAGTCTTTCTTAGTTAGCTTCCCTGTGTTTATCTTGTCTACTATCTTGTCAATTTCGATTTCTAAAAACGATGCCGCTGATACACCTACACCTACAGGTGTATTAATTTCGTGCGCAACCCCTGCAACTAAGGTTCCAAGGGCACTCATTTTTTCAGACTCAAGCAACTGCTTTCTCGTAGCATTTAGATTGTCAAGTGTTTTACTCAACTCAAGATTAGTCTTTTTCTGAATATTCAGTAAATAAATCGACTTCAAAGCTGAACTTATTTGCTGTCTAATTGTTTCATATAAACTTCCTACTTCTATTCCCATTTTATAAAAAATGTAACCATATGCTTCATTACCTTGAAACAAAGGTTCTTCTATTATGGTAATTCTATCCTCATCTTCAAAAAAACGACTATCAGGAAGAAGCTTTCTTGAGTCTATTTTTTGTTTATTGCTATTTGCCACTTCTATATATTTATCATCATCTTTATGCATTCTGTATACACAAGAGATTTGTTTAGGAAACAAACTTTTTCCTACCTTTGCATAATAGGGAAGACTTTTATCGTAAATACCTATAAAAAAGTCTTCTATGCCAACTTTTGGCAATTGATACTTTAATGATTCTAAAAGTTTTTCTATGGTCTGTGCTGACATAAACTCATGTATTCCTTCAACCATTAACCTTTGTAACATTCTTGAGTCTCTTAAAAGACTATATGGCTGAGATTCATCATATACTTCCTCCGGCTTATATACATTCTTATAAATCGGTTCTTTATGTTCTACTCCATTACCACCTGCTGACATTCTCCAAATAAAATTTGTAGGCATAACGTCTAGGATATAATCTTGTCTTTCTAAGTCTTCCACGTCATAGGTTACATCTTTTTCAAATAACTCTGCAAGTCTTGACATTGATTGATAAGCCATCTCTATTATTGGTTGATATACTGTTGCAAGTGTTGAAGTTTGACAATTAAGTTCTGGTATATTATCAAAGCCTGTTACTAGAACATCCCTTGGAACTTTTATGCCTCTTTTTTCTAATTCCTGCATAACACCTAGTGCCATATCATCGTTACAACAAACTATAGCTTCAGGCATTATCTTCCTTTTATCAAGAAGCGTCTCTACTGCAATTATTCCTGATTCTGGAAAATAATCTCCCTCTAATATTAAATCTTCGTCTATTCCTATTTCATTGTCTTCTAAAACATCTTTATAAACTTCTAATCTTTCTATAGTATGTTCATGATCACTGTTTCCTTTAACGAAGGCAATTCTTCTACATTTTTGTTCTTGAACAATATAATTCATCAAATCATAAAAGCCTGCTTTTTGATCAGCAACCACTGAACAAGATACATTAGTAAGCTCAACACCCGCTGAAACTAATGGAATATTTTTGTACTTATCTACAATCTTTTCGATTCTTTCTAATGAGAGCATAATATTTAATGTGTTTGTTAACAATATAAGTCCATCTACATTATGCTCATTAATAAAATCAAAATTAGAATCTCTAAATATCTCTTCTCTAGATTTTAGATCATTTACTGGAAATATGATTAAATTCCAGTCTTTTTCTTTACAACATCTATTAATCTCCTTCCAAAAAAATGTTGTGTAACTAACTGATAAATTGTTTGTTAATAATCCAATTGTTTTCTTCCCATTGTTAATTAATGACGACTTCATAAATTGTACCTCACTCATATAGTTTTTAGGCTTAATAGACTGAATATTTGCTCATTAAAAATCATTTTACTAATTATATCATATCTATAAACATTCTTAAAGAATTATTATGCTTAATTGTGGTTAATTCACATTAATAATAATTAATTAAAATTAATTATTATTTAAGCAAAAAAAGCTTCTGTGCATAGAGTAACACTCTATATCACAAAAGCTTTTTTTGTATTGTTATTCATGTTTTTAGTTAAATTTTAGATCTGTTACATAATATTTACCTTCATACATAATTGCATCATCATAAATATCAACTTCTATTTTTTGATTGTTCTTATGAAAGACAATTGTCTTATTAACACTCATCTGGGCTGGTTGGTATTCGGCATAATTAGCAGAATTAAACAGCTTGCACAGTTTTTCAATCTCATCTTTATCTTTAATAATTTTCTCATCTTCTTCTATTATTTGTATA
>CAZIGN010000184.1:1353-2841 GCA_964538805.1 uncultured Lachnospiraceae bacterium | reverse complement strand
ATGGGTTTCCGTACTTAGGAATCCACTTCGGCTTTAGCCAAGTGGTAGTTCAACATATATCAATTGACATAAGGTCACAAAAAACATAAAATTAGATATAGTAAAAAAAGAAGAGCATTTAGGAGAGGAATAAGTACTATTTATATTTTTTTGTATGAATATAGCTGAAAAAGAAAATAGTGCGTGGGTATTAAAATGGAGCAAAAAAGTAATGAAAAAATGCTTAATGATCAAATATTAGGAACACATATAACACCTACATTAGACAAAGGCTTGCACATAGCACTAATTGAAGCATCTGCACTACATAAAAAAGTTAGCAGACAGCATTTTGCAGACCTGGGATTAACAGAAGGACAACCTAAAGTGTTTTCATATTTAAAATATTCGGGTGGATGTTTACAAAAAGATTTGGCATATAATTGCCATGTAGAACCTGCTACTATGACTGTAATTCTTAGAAAGATGTTTACTGAAGAGTATGTAACTAAGGAAGCGGTATATGTTTCGGGTGGGAAGAGAGCTTTTATGATAAAGCTAACAACTAAAGGTGAAGAGATAGCAAAAAAAGTTGATAATATAGTTCTTGAAACAGAAAACTTATGTTTTAAAGATTTCTCAAAAAAAGAACAAGAACAGTTAATTGAGCTACTTAAAAAGATGTCTGATAATTTAAAAATAGTTTAATTAAAAGATATTGATTTAGTAGTATTTCGATTTGGTGATAAAATGAAAAATGATTTCATTACAGAAAGTTGTCCGCTTAATTTTAATACAATAGATGAGGTTATTATAGATAAGATTAAGCAAGGTTATAAGAAAAATACATTTGTCAATCAAAAAAAAGAAGTAACGGTGCTTGATAATTCTATCAGGTTAGATTTTTATGCACCAAAAGCAAAAAAAGTAGAAGTTTTAATACCACAAAAAAGCAATAATCTATATGAACTAGAATATATAGGAGATGGCTTTTTTTCTTTACATATAGAAGACTTAATAGAAGGTATATATTATTATTACGTATATATTGATGGATCTAAAGTGGTGTCAACTAAAGGTAAATGCTTAATAAAAGATAATGAAAACACAAATTATTTTGAAATATTTAAAGAAGAGGATTTTTTTATTCCTAAAGATTTAAAAGCATTCGATTCTAAAAAACATGGGAAAATACATTTTTTTGAATACAAATCCAATATACATAAAAAGAACAAAACGATTTACGTATATACCCCATTAGATTATAAGTTTGAGGATGATAAAAAATATCCGACATTGTATTTAAATAACAAATCAGGTGAAGATGTAACAGCGTGGATTTGGCAAGGAAAAATAAATTATATAATTGACAATCTTATTATAAGTAATGAATTAGAAGAGATGATAGTGATAATGGATTATAGTAATTGCTTTTATCTTGAAAATTCTACTGTTATAGAAGACTATCAAATAGAAAAACACAAAATAGAAGACCATAAAACAGAAGAC
>CAZIGN010000184.1:0-1253 GCA_964538805.1 uncultured Lachnospiraceae bacterium | reverse complement strand
AGAAAAATATCAAATAGAAAAGTTACAGACAGAACTTAGAAGTGAAGCTATAGAAAATGTTTTGAAAAGATATCGGATTGATGAAGAAAAAATCTATGAATTTAGAAATAATTCTGACTGGTCAAAAACAAGAGCAGAGTTAAAAGACTATCTATTAAATGCTTTTTATAAGAACAATAGAATTGTGATAGAGAATAAGAACGGTTTTAAAAGTACTAAAATCCCAAAACATAATATTGAAAATAACAATTTAGAGATTTCTTATATAGATGATAAGGCTAAAAGTGTTACTGCTATAATTCATGGATTTTTAAGCGTCAAACTTAAAAAAGTTGCTGATAATAAAAAAAATACTGATAATAAAAAAGGCGTTTGGAGTATTAAATTAAAAAACATAAAACCAGGTTTACACTATGTAGAATTTTTTGTTAACGATAATCCTGTATTACACCCTAAGATGAAAGCATATTATGGATGTTTCAAGAAAATTAATGCTTTGGAAGTAAGTGGAAAAGTCAAAGACGAAGAGACAAACAAGAAAGGAAGTTGGCATCATGAATATGTAAAATCTTCTCTAACTGGCAAATTAAAACTAATTTATGTTTATACACCATATAATTATGAAACTACAAAAAGATATTATCCGACATTATACCTACAACATGGTGGGGGAGAAAATGAAAACGGATGGATTAACCAAGGAAAAGTTGGAGAAATAATTGATAACCTTATTAATGAAAACTTGTCAAAAGAGATGATTGTTGTACTTAGCAGTGGATATAGTTATGAAAATAACTTAATCAATGAATTAAAAGAAGTTAATAATTTAGGAACCTTTGATAAAGAGTTAATTAATGATATAATGCCTTGTATAGAAGAAAATTACAGATCCTATAGAATTAGAAAATATAGAGCAATTGCTGGTGTATCAATTGGAGGAATGCAAGCCCAAAATATTATATACAATAATATTGATTTTTTTGCTAGTGTAGGAATAATAAGTTCAGGATTTGAAATTGCTAAAGACATAGATATCTACAAAAAAATAGATTGTTTGTATGTGGCTTGTGGAAAAAGTGATGGTTTTAGTAAAAAGACGTGGAAAAACGTATTGCAGTTAAAGAAAAATCACAACATTTTAGTTAAAGAATATAACGATGAAGGAAGTCATGATTGGACATTTTGGCGAAAAGCTATAAAAGAATATTTATTACAAGTATTTAAATGAAATAATTAAGATAAATACCAAGGAG
>CAZIGN010000183.1:1777-2848 GCA_964538805.1 uncultured Lachnospiraceae bacterium | reverse complement strand
AAAAAAATATTGATTAGCTAATTTAGTTTTATAAAACTTTATAAAGATTAGGAGAAAAATATGTTTAATAATTATAATGATAAAGTGATAGAACACTTCATGGCACCTAGAAATGTTGGAAGTATGGTAGATGCAGATGGAGAAGGAAAAGCAGGGGATCCTAGTTGTGGCGATTCTTTAACCATTTATATAAAAGTTGAAAATGAGATTTTAACTGAAGTTAAATTTTTAGTGTTTGGTTGTGTTGCAGCTATAGCAACAAGTAGCATGACCACTGTGCTTGCAAAGGGGAAAACTATAAAAGAAGCACTAGAGATTACTAATGAAGATATTACAAATGCATTAGAAGGACTTCCAGAAGAAAAGCTTCATTGTTCGGTTTTAGGAGCCGAAGCATTAAGAGCAGCCATCAATGATTATCTTAGCAAAAACAGCTAATTTGCTTTTTACCCTACATCTGTGTTATAATGGCTTTGTAGCTATGTTGTTTTGTAGCCATTTTTAATGGAGAATAGGAGTTTTAATGTTTAATGTAAACGATTACGTTATGTATGGAAACGTCGGAATTTGTAAAATAGAAGAGATTTCTAAGCTGGATTTTGGTAAAGAAGGAATCTATTATACACTACAACCTGTATATGCAGATAACAGTAAGATATATGTTGCTGTAGATAACGCAAGAGTAAGTATGAGAAGTGCTATATCAAAAGAAGAGGCAGTAGATATAATTAATGGCAAGAAAAGATGTGAAGAGCCAGTATGGGTTCCTAATAATAAAGCAAGAGAAGCTATGTACAAGAATCTTTTAAAGACAGGAAACTGTTTGCAATGGTATGAGATGACAAAAGAGCTTACTAATAAAAAAAGAGAAAAGCAAGAAGAAGGTAAAAATTTACTTCAAGCTGATGAAAGTGCTTTTGTAGCAGTGAAGAAGCTTTTGTATGGAGAATTAGCAGTCGTACTTGATTTAACTATTGACGAAGTTAACGAAACTGTATTATCTTGAACACTTCTTTATATATTTGTAAGTAAAAAATGAAAGATGATCAACTTGAGGTTTTTATTAACAGA
>CAZIGN010000183.1:0-1677 GCA_964538805.1 uncultured Lachnospiraceae bacterium | reverse complement strand
AGTAAATGTGATAATTTTCATTAACAGATTATACAAAACATATAACAAATGTTAATAAATGTGAATAAATGATTAAATTTTTGTGTATTTTCCACAAAAACATAGAAAAACAAACCCCTTAGTGATATAATACTAAGGGGTTTGTTTTTTTAGAAAGCAAATGAGAGGAAAGATAATAAAGGTAAGGAAAGGAGAAACTTATATGAATTATAATTATTTTATAAAGATATAAGTTAATAAAGGAAAAGAAGATGAATAATAGTATATTTGAGAAAAAAGTAAGTGACATAAAAAAAGATAGGAAAGATGAGACTTTAGAGAACTTTAATGATAATGAAAAAGAAGAAAGATTGATGAAAAACTCTATAATATTAGATCAAACTAAGCCGTTTGAAGAATTGATTTTAAAGTATAAGTGTGCTTTAAAAGAAGTTAAAACAAAATTTGAGGTTTTAGATGAAGAATTTTCAGTTAGACATAATAGAAACCCAGTAGAACATATAGAAACAAGAATTAAAAAACCTCTAAGCATTATAGAAAAGTTAGAAAGAAAAGGATTTGAAGTATCCTTAGCTAGTATTAAAAACAATCTTAATGATGTAGCAGGTATTAGAATTATTTGTTCATTCATAGATGACATTTATTTTTTGAAAAGAACATTTGAAAAGCAAGATGATATTAGAATAATTGAAGTTAAAGATTATATTGAAGATCCAAAAGACAATGGATATAGAAGCCTTCATCTTATTATAGAAGTTCCTATATTTTTATCTGACGTAAAAGAAAATATTAGAGTGGAAATTCAGTTAAGAACAATAGCAATGGATTTTTGGGCAAGTTTAGATCATGAATTAAAGTATAAAAAAAGCTTGAAGAATCCTAAGATAATATATGACAAGCTTAAAAAATGTGCAGATAATATTGCGCAGATGGATGAAGAGATGTATGAGATTAGGCAACAACTAGACGCCGGAGATATTTAATAATGAACGCAGATGAGCTTATAAAAAAAAGATTTGAAGAATTAGCAAAAAGAGCCTATACAGATAATTTTTACACATTTACAAATTTTTTAAATCAAGCAGATTTAAATACATTTAATAATATAAAAAAAGACTTATCTTATGCAGGAATATCATTATATAGTGAGGATAATGATTTAGATCTTGAAAGAGATATAATAAGATTTGGTAATGAAAAAGATTATGGTTATTCTATAGATTATCCAGTTACCTGCTTAGAAATATCACCACTGCTTAAAAAGTTTTCTAGTGATTTAACTCATAGGGATTTTTTAGGTGCAATAATGAACCTGGGAATAAAAAGGGAAATGATAGGTGACATAAAAGTAGATGATAAAACAGCTTATATATTTTGTATGGATGTAGTAGCAGAATTTATTAAAGATAATTTGACGAGAGTAAAAAATACAGTAGTAAAAACAAATGTAAGTAAAGATACTATAAAAAGTTTTAAGCCTCAATACAAAGAATATCTAGATACAGTGTCTTCATTAAGAGCAGATATAATAATAGCGGCAATATTTAAGCTTTCTAGGAAAGATACACTAGAGTTTTTTAGCGAAAAAAAAATAATGCTTAATGGGACGGTATTAGAAAATAATTCAAGAGTTTTAAAGCCAAAAGACAAGGTGTCTGTAAGAGGAAAAGGAAAGTT
>CAZIGN010000182.1:1400-2857 GCA_964538805.1 uncultured Lachnospiraceae bacterium | reverse complement strand
GGAGGCTCTATGGAATATACAAGTGTATTATCGCTAATGTTTTTTATTTCATTTGCTATTTGTTGCATACTTGGTGTGTACGTAATATCGTTAAATAAAAAAAGTATAATTAATAGATTGTTTATTGTAGTCTGCTTTTGTATAGGTATATGGGGATTTGGTTTTTCTATGGTCAACATATCAAAAGAGTTAGAAGAAGCAATTATCTGGCGAAGATTCGCGGCACTTGGCTGGGGAAGTTTGTTTAGTTTTGTACTTCATTTTATTATAAGATTAACGGACCCAGAAAAAGAAAATAAAGTATTCTCTAACAAATTCGTTATAATGATTATTTACCTCCCAGGAATCATTTGTTCATCTGTTTATTCCTTGTTTAGTGGTATTGCGATAAAACAATATCAGTTAGTATTCTCGGAAAATGGATGGGTGAATGTAGCAAAGAATACAAGCTGGGACTGGTTTTATAACTTTTATTATATTTCATTTACTATGATTAGTTTAATATTACTTATAATATGGGGAATAAAATCTAAAAATAGAAATGTAAAAATCATTTCAAGAATTATTATGCTATCATTTCTTGCAGTTGTAGTAATAGGGACTTTCACAGAGATGATATTTAATAAATATACTGAGATAGAAAGCCCACAACTTGCACCTGTGCTTGCAATAATACCGTTAACGGCTATTTATTTTGCAATACGACAATATGGATTTTTTAAAGAAGGAGCTAATTCTTTAATAGTTCAACCAGGTACAATATTAAATTTTGCTAATAGAACAAGGCTATATCGTAGTTTATCAGTTATTTTTATAGTAGGAAGTTTACTTAACTTAATATCTCAATATTATCTTATATTTAAAAGCATAATAGAGGTACTTTTTTTTAGCGGCATTTTACTTTTAATAGCACTTATTATGACCTTGATAACAGTCATAAAAATAAGTGATTTGTTTAGAGATATTCTAGCAATGATGTGCATTTGCGTAGCAATTATTATTATAATGCTAAGATTTTCAGAGTTTGGAGCTATGACGGTATGGGCAACTACTTTTATTTTTATAGTAGCATCAGTAGTTTTTAACAAATTATTTATGTTAATAGGTATATCAATAACCTCTATAGTTGCTAATATTTTCATGTGGATTAGAATGCCAATAATAATTGTCGAGTTAAATGCAGCAGATTATATTGTTAGAATTGGTCTTTTAGTAATGACTGTATGGCTTGCCTATTATGTAAACAAAACTTACATAAACAGATTGATTCAAAATGAAGAACAAGCCAATTTTCAAAAAATGATATCTGAGATATCTGCAGATTTAATACCAGTAAATCAAGAAAATTTAGATGAATCTATTCAAAAAGTGTTAGAAAAATGTGCAACAAAGTTTAATGCTAAACGAGGTATATATATAAATGTCGTAGGAAAAATAAAGGCACATGAGTGGTGTGG
>CAZIGN010000182.1:0-1300 GCA_964538805.1 uncultured Lachnospiraceae bacterium | reverse complement strand
ATTATTAAAGTGGAAGCAGAAAAAGAGATAAGCTATATGGCTTATTATGATTTGCTTACTGGTTTAGCAAACAGAAGATTGTTTCTAAACAGATTAGAACAGGCAATAAACATTGCAAAAGAAGATAAAACCTTATTGGCAATTTTATTTATTGATCTTGATTCTTTTAAAGCTGTCAACGATACAATAGGACATTTTGGTGGAGATGAGCTTTTAAAGATGGTATCTGAAAGATTAACAAAGATAGTAAGAAAAAGAGACACTGTTTCAAGGTTTAGTGGAGATGAATTTTTGGTTTTGATATCAGGTATTAAAGATATTTTAGATATTGATAATATTGCAGAAAAACTACTGTCAGAGTTTAAAAAGCCTTTTATTATTAAAGGGCAGGAATTCTTTGTTACCGCTAGTTGTGGAGTTTCAATCTATCCTATAGATGGGGATGATCCAGAGCAATTGATTAAAAATGCCGACCTTGCTATGTATAAAGCAAAGGATTTAGGTAAAAATCAATATGTTTTATGTTCTGAGAATTTAAAAGATGATGTTATTTTAAAAACAAAGATATCAAATAGTATGTATAGAGCAAGACAAAGAAATGAATTCAAGTTAAACTACCAACCATTAATAGATGCAAAAACAGGTAAAATCCTTGGAGTGGAAACTCTTTTAAGATGGAGCAATGAGGAATTTGGCAATATATCTCCATCAGTATTTATTCCTATAGCAGAGCAAACAGGACTAATAAGCCCTCTTGGAGAATGGGTATTAAGAAATGCTTGTTTTCAATGTAAAAAGTGGCAAGACGATGGTTACGATCCCATAAAAGTTGCTGTTAATTTATCGTTAGAACAATTCAAGAAAAGAAAGATTGTTAAGATTGTTGAAAATGTACTAGACGAGACTAATCTTTCTCCAGAATACCTTGAATTAGAGGTGACTGAGAGTATAGCAATTGGAGAAGATGACTATATTATAGAAGAGATAAAGCAACTTAAAAAGCTTGGAATAAGTATATCTATAGATGATTTTGGTACAGAGTATTCATCTCTTAGCAGATTAAAAGAATTGCCAATAGATAAACTTAAGATAGATATGAGATTTGTTCAAGGTGTAGAAGGAAATAAGAAGGATAAAGCTATTGCAAAAACTATAATTCAATTAGCTAAGAATCTAGAACTTAGAGTAATTGCTGAAGGAGTCGAAACAAAAGAACAGTTTGAATTCTTTAAAGAGTCTGACTGTGATGAAATACAAGGATTTTATTTTTATAAGCCAATGCTTGCAAGCGAACTTGAAA
>CAZIGN010000181.1:0-2867 GCA_964538805.1 uncultured Lachnospiraceae bacterium | reverse complement strand
AAGTTTTTTAACTGTGATTCTGTTTCGATAATTTCTCTTTGAAGCTTGTCATATTCAGCTTGTCCAAGGTCGCCGCTTTCTAATTGCTTTTTTGCGTTCTTGTCAACTTCTTTAAGAGCCTCAAGCTTTTTCTTCGTTTCATCAACTTTTTCAGATAATCTTCTATATTTTTGAGCAAGTAATTCAGTGTTTCCAGGATTGAACTTTAATGCTTTATCTAATTTGCCTAATTCTGTATTTATCTTTTTTGTGGCACTGTCAACCGACTTAAGAGATTTCTGAAGCCTAGAGACATCACCGTCAAACTCAATTGTTATTCCTTTGATTTTTCCAGCCATTATACCCTCCTAGAATCTATCCCAATCATCTTGAGTCGCAACTCTAACTCTTGGCTTTGAAGTCTTTTCTTCAGTTCCAAATGTTTCGTTAATCATTTTGTTTCGTTCAATTATGACGTCAGCAACTTCACCAAGAGTTAAATACTGCCAATCATTTAATGTTAGTCCGCAAGACAGACCTAAACTTATCATTTTAGATAAGTCAATTGTGTCTGCTTGCGTATTTAGTTTTTTTCTTCTTCCTCTTCAATCTCTAAACTAAAGGACGGAGATAAACTTCTTAAAGCCATGTCTAGAATGTCATTTATATGTTCTATAGGCTTGAAGTCTCCAAACTCTGAATAAAACTTTATTGGGTCTTTTATCGTAGTGTTCCCAACTTTAGCTAAAGCCCATGCAATGTTATAAATTATTTCCATGTCAAACTTCTGCATAGCGTCAAGTGTGTCTAACTCTTCACCCTCTTTAACTGTAAAAGCTTGTTGTACTTTTAATAAATCTTGTATTGGTTCTCTTCCAAATTGAGCTTTATATACAAGTAAAAAGGCTGCCGAATCTGACAGCCTTATTTCTTTACCTTCATCAAGTGTTATAGTCTTAATCATCTAATTAATCCCCCACAGCAACATCGCCAATAACAGGGATAGTTGGAGCAGTAAACACCGTTTCATAACCTGCGTCACCAACGTTATAAGATACTCTTAATATTCCTGATTTGTTATCTCCTACCGCAGTAAATGGGATTGATTCTTCTTCAACTTCTCTTGATTCTTCAATTGTCTTATGTTCTCTTGTAATAGCTCCTAGTGATACGTTTAGAATTAAATGTCTTCTATTGTGTTTATCTCCCGCACCTTGGAATGCTATATATACTTGTTTACCTTGCATTCCTTTAACTTGAGCAACTCCACCATCAGTAGTAGTTGCGTAGTTTAAGAATGAAAGCTTAAATTCATCAGGGAATAAAGCCATGTTTAATTCGCCTGTCATTCCGTTGTCGTTATATTCAGAATAGTAAACAACGTCATCAGCGTAGAACTTGTATTCTTCTGATTCAGCTTCAAGTGTCAAGGCTCTCATTCCTGGAACTTTTTGTGGAGCTTCAAGCGTTGCTTCACCAGTAACAGGATCTACAGTATATAAGCCAACGTGACATTCTTTAGTACCGAATTCTACTTTATTTTTATTTGCCATATTATTTTCTCCTTTTTAATAAATAAAAAAGACGTACTATATGTAGTATGTCTTTAGGTATAATTTTTCTTCTTCAATGTAGATTGGTTCTTCATCTAACCAAACTAATTCTTGCATATCAAACAAGTTTTCAATATTATCTTCTAATGTTCCATCTGTGTTTTCATAATATAGTTCTATTCTATATTTTGCGTCTTTCCAGTAGACTATATTATCAGCAATGAATCTGTCTTTTCGAACGTCAACGTAAGCTACAAATGGAATAGTAGGTGGACTGTCAAAATGATGATAAGCCACTGGAACATTCAAGGTTTTTAAGCTTTTATATAATTGTTCTTTTGTCACTTCTTTAGCCTCTTTTCTATTTCACTAACAAACATTTTCGAAGATTGTTCTTCTACTGGTGCAATGTGTGGGAATTCTCTAGTTCTTGAACCATCTCTGTTTACGTGTCCAAATTCAAGTAAATGTGTTAGTCGGTAGTCAGTTCGGTTATGGACAATTTGTGGTTTTATCCCAAAACCTGACCTTTCTTTTTTTACAGACCAACCTTTTCTGTAATCACCACTAAGGTCTTTGAACTGTCCGTTAGTTTTTAGTTGACCTCTAGCCCATTTAGCCGATACATCAATTGAATCATTAGTCGCTTCTATTACATCATCTGCATAATCTTCAAGTATTTCTTTTATTTCAGCACTAAAATCAAGCTTCATCACTTCGCCAACCTTTCACCATAAGTCAAGACTGTTTTATCGCCTTTTTCTGTAACAGAAAGTATTGTATGAATTTTTCCGTTGATTTCAATGTCAGGTTGATTGTCATACTCAAAGCTATAAACTTCTACTCTACCATTAAGCCTTAATCTTTCAGTTTGAGCCCTTAATTGTTCACTAAAGGATAAACTGTATCTATTAGCATAAATCTTTTTAAAAACAGGTGTTTTTATGCCCTCATCACTATAAGAGCTAGGCTCGATAGTATAATCAACTAAGGTTATAACTTCTTTACTCCTCATTGAATCACTTCCTTGTACTCTGTTGATAAAGATAAGTGAGTTTCAAGTGTTCTATAAGATTGATAAAGTCTTTCAGCTTCAGGATTGTCAAAGCCAAACTTAGCTTTACAGTAAAGTGTAATTGCAAGAGCGATTATATCATCATAAATTGCCGCCCCATCTTCAGCGGTGTTTTTAATTTTAATGCCACTCATTTGTAAGTCCATCTTTGCAGATTCAACTAACATTTTTATTTCAGCATTAATTCCTATATCGTCAGTCGTCACTCTTAGTGCTGACTTTACGTTTTCTAATAGTTTTTGTTCGTCCATTTTCAGCAC
>CAZIGN010000180.1:0-2931 GCA_964538805.1 uncultured Lachnospiraceae bacterium | reverse complement strand
TCTACTGCGCAGGTTGATTTTCATTCTACCCAAGATAGATTTTTAAGTTTCCTGAAGCCTGGGGCTTTGATTCTTGATTTTGGTTGTGGTTCGGGTAGAGATACTAAGTATTTCTTAGGAAAAGGTTATGAGGTTGAAGCTATTGATGGATCCGCAAAACTTTGTGAGCTTGCGAGTGAGTTTACAGGAATTAAGGTTAAAGAGATGTTATTTGAGGAACTTGATGATATTGAAAAATATGATGGGATTTGGGCTTGTGCATCTATTTTACATCTTAGCAAAAAAAGTTTGCCAGAGATAATAATAAAGATGAAAAATGCCATAAAGGTTGGTGGGTACATTTATACCTCCTTTAAATTGGGCGATTTTGAAGGTGAGATTAATGGGAGATATTTCACTTTTCTAGATATTGATAGCTTTAAAGAATTGATTAAAGGGATCGATGATATTATAATAGAGGAGAGTTTTATAAGTGAGGATGCTCGTAAGGGAAGGGAAGAAGAAATATGGCTCAACTTAATAATAAAGAGAATTTAACAAAGAAACTATTGATTGATACAAAGGAAAGCCCAAAGATTCAAGTGGATCTTACTAATGTTATGACTGGAGATAGATATGAGAACAGATATCTATACTATCAGCTAAAGATGAGTATGAAGGCGGCAAAAAGTGTTGATATAATAGTTTCTTTTCTTATGGAGTCAGGTGTTAAGCTTATTCTAGAAGATCTACAGATGGCATCACAAAGAGGTGTTCATATAAGGATACTAACAGGTAATTATCTAGGAATCACCCAGCCACAAGCACTTTATATGCTTAAAAAAGAATTACATGAAAATGTTGATTTGAGATTTTATAATGACAAAAGTCGTTCTTTTCATCCTAAAGCTTATATATTTCATTATGAAAATGATTCAGAGATCTTTATAGGATCTTCTAATATATCAAGGAGTGCATTAACTTCGGGGATTGAGTGGAATTATAGGTTCAAAAAAAGTTTTGATGTGGATAACTTTTCAAAGTTCAACAACACATTTATGGATTTGTTTGATAATCATTCTATAGTTATTGATGATTTGGAATTGAAAAGATACTCAAAGTCATGGAAAAAGCCTGCAGTTATTAGAGATTTAGCAAGATATGATGAAGCAGAGCTAGAAGTAGATTTGGGTAGTAATATTAATTTTGATAAGGATAAGTTTTTTGTTCCAAGAGGAGCACAAATAGAAGCACTGTACGCACTTAAAGATACTAGAGAGCAAGGAGCTACAAAAGCACTCATTGAAGCAGCTACAGGAATTGGAAAGACTTATCTTGCAGCCTTTGATTCTCTTTTGTATAAGAGAGTACTTTTTTTGGCTCATAGAGAAGAGATATTAAATCAGGCGGCGATAGCTTTTAAGAATGTTAGAGAATCTAGCGATTTTGGATTTTTTGATGGTAATTCAAAAGAGAATAAAGCATCAGTTATATTTGCATCGGTATTTTCGCTTGGTAAAGAAGAGTTCCTAAATAAAGAATATTTTGAGAAGGATTATTTTGATTATATAGTAGTAGATGAATTCCATCACGCTATTACAAAACAATACCAAAGAATTATTGAATATTTCAAACCGAAGTTTTTATTAGGGCTTACAGCTACACCTGAGAGAATGGATGGCAAGAACATTTATGAAATATGTGATTATAATGTACCTTATAGAATTGATTTAAAAGAAGCTATTAATAAAGGTATGTTAGTACCATTTCACTACTATGGAATTTATGATGAAACAGACTATAATAATATTCATTTGGTTAAGGGCGTTTATGATGAACATGAGCTTAATCAGATGTATATTGGTAATATAAAAAGATATGAGCTTATATATAAGCACTATAAAAAGTATCGTTCTAAGCGTGCGATGGGTTTTTGTTGTTCAAGAGAACATGCTCATGATATGGCTAGAGAATTTAATAAAAGAGGTGTTAGCGCGGCGGCGGTCTATTCTAACGCTGAAGGTGAATTTGCTAAAGATAGGCAAGAGGCGATAAAACAACTGATAGATGGCGATATTAAAGTGATATTTTGTGTTGATATGTTTAATGAGGGCTTAGACATACCTTCAATTGATATGGTTATGTTTTTAAGACCTACTCAGTCTCCAGTTATATATTTGCAACAATTAGGAAGAGGTCTTAGAACCTACAAGAACAAAGAATATCTAAATGTTTTGGATTTTATTGGCAATTATAATAATGCGTCTAAAGTTCCTTATATTTTTTCTTCAAAAAATAATAGCCTAGACATAGCAAAAAATGTTGATCAAAATATTCAAGATATAGAATACCCAGATGATTGTATAGTCGATTTTGACATGAGATTAATTGACTTATTTGAAGAACTTAATAAAAAGAGATTGGGTATTAAAGAGATTATTAGAAAAGAGTACTATAAAGTTAAAGAGCTAATAAGTCTTGATAGTAAAAAAGTTCCTACAAGAGTTGAATTATTTACTTATATGGATACTGATATTTATGATTATTGTAAGAAAAATGCTTCAAATAATCCATTTAGAGATTACCTTTCTTTTCTTAATGAAATAGGCGAATTAGAAGACGATGAACTTTTGATTTATAATAGTTTGGGAAGAGATTTTTTAAATGTTTTAGAGACTACTAACATGACTAAAGTATATAAGATGCCTATACTACTTAGTTTTTATAATAAGGATTCTATTAAGCTTCAAGTTACTAAAGAAGAAGTTTTGATTTCTTGGAAGGAGTTTTTTGATAATAACATTAATTGGAAAGACTTTGATAAGAATATAGATTATGAGAAGTATAAATCTCTTTCTGATAGCTTCCATCTTTCAAAAATAACCTCTATGCCAGTCAAATACCTTAAAGAATCTGGTAAGGGATTTTTCGTTGATAAGTCTTCTTATCTTT
>CAZIGN010000179.1:0-2934 GCA_964538805.1 uncultured Lachnospiraceae bacterium | reverse complement strand
TTTCTATTTAAAATTTTCTATTTATAATTTTCTTTTATAAATTAAAAAAAGCAAACACCGTCGTGTTCACTCTTTAATGCCGGCGACCGGAATCGAACCGGTACGGGAGATTAGTCCCGCAGGATTTTAAGTCCTGTGCGTCTGCCAGTTCCGCCACGCCGGCATAATAGCTATTGCTATTAATGGATGGAGAAGGATTCGAACCTTCGAAATCGTCGATAACAGATTTACAGTCTGCCCCCTTTGGCCACTCGGGAACCCATCCGTGTTTTTCTCACAGAATATATTTATACCATAATTGTTTGCATTACGCAATAACTATTTTTATATTTTATTAAGTATTTCTCAAAGTTATTTAGCGTGTTTTTACAAAGTTAAAAGGACAGCCGGGTGAGCTGTCCTTTTGGAGAAGGTATTTCGTTTTTATGGGGTGTAGCAAAAACTATATAATGTATTGGGGGGTTTTTACATTCGTTATTATAGCACCAGTAAATAAATAAGTGTGCACAAAGTTACTAAATTTGCAAATATTTTTTTGTGTATTTTGTACATGCGCTTGCTCAATAATTACTTTTGGTCTTGCTTTTTTTAATATTTTTTATATTAAATCACCAACATTTTTGTATCTTGTATTTTTATAGAACATTTTTTCAGACTTTCTAACTAAAAGGCTTATACTTCGTGCGATACCTCTATACCAACAAATAATTCTTCAAACTCTTCTCTATTAATCTTTTCTTTTTCAATTAGTAAAGCCGCACAACTATCAAGAACTGGTCTATATTTTTCGATAATTTTTCTTGCTTTTTCATATGAGTCATCAATGATGCTTTTTACTTCTTTATCTATTGCAGACGCTGTATTTTCAGCATATGATTTTGTATGTGCCATATCTCTTCCGATAAACACTTCATCATTATCATCACCATAATTAATAAGACCTAAAGTCTTTGACATACCATATTTTGTAACCATCGCTTTTGCAACTGCTGTGGCTTGTTTAATGTCTTGTGATGCGCCCGTTGTTATATCATCAAATACAATCTCTTCTGCAATTCTTCCACCAAGGCTTACCATGATATTTTGTAACATCTTACCCTTGGTATTAAACATTTCATCTTTTTCTGGAAGTGGCATTGTATATCCTGCTGCACCTGTACCTGTAGGTATAATAGACACAGTGTGAATAGGTCCAACATCTGGCAGTACATGAAATAATATTGCATGACCAGCTTCATGAAATGCAGTGATATTCTTCTCTTTTTCTGATATAACTTTACTCTTTTTCTCGGATCCAATTCCTACTTTAATAAATGATTTTTCAATATCTTCTTGTAGTATGAACTTTCTGTTGTTTTTTGCAGCCACTATTGCTGATTCATTCATAAGATTTTCTAAATCTGCACCTGTAAAACCTGCTGTAGTTTGAGCTACTTTTTTAAGATCAACATCTTCTGCTAAAGCTTTATTTTTAATGTGAACATGTAAAATCTCTTCTCTTCCTTTTACATCTGGTCTACCAACCATAACTTTTCTATCAAATCTTCCTGGTCTTAATATTGCCGGATCAAGAATATCTACTCTGTTTGTTGCCGCCATTACAATTATTCCTTGGTTTTCACCAAAGCCATCCATTTCAACTAGTAATTGGTTTAATGTTTGTTCTCTTTCATCATGTCCACCACCCATACCAGTTCCACGTCTTCTTGCAACCGCGTCAATTTCATCTATAAACACTATACAAGGTGCGTTCTTTTTTGCTTCTGCGAATAAATCTCTTACTCTTGAAGCACCTACACCTACAAACATCTCTACAAAATCAGAACCAGAAATACTAAAGAAAGGAACTCCTGCTTCTCCTGCTACTGCTTTACCTAACAATGTTTTACCCGTTCCTGGAGGTCCTACTAATAAAACACCTTTTGGTATTCTAGCGCCTAATTTTGTATATTTTGTTGGTTCTTTAAGAAAATCTACAATCTCTTCAAGTTCTTCTTTTTCTTCTTGCAATCCTGCAACATCATCAAAATTCATCTTCTTATCCGTTGGATTAGTTAGCTTTGCACGACTTTTTCCAAAATTCATCATCTTGCCGCCACTTCCACTACTTTGTCCACTTAACATTGTAAAGAAAACAAATATCATTACAACTACAATAAGCATTGGTAAAATAGTTGTCAAAAACACACTATCTCTTTTGACATCTTCAGTGCTAAAAGATACTTTAGCCTCTCTTAAATAATCAGTTATTACTCTTGTATCATCTACATAAAAACTCTTCACTTCTTTTGTATCATTAAAAGATACGCTAACTTCTCCTGTAGGTGTTTCTTTATTAGGCGAAATCTTTACTTCTTTTACAATTCCTTCTTTTACATCTTCATAAAAGTTCTTTTCCGTATACGTGTTTTCTCCTGATCCGCTTATAGCAAAAAAATAAATTATTGCCATAATTACCATCATGAGCATGAAATAAAATCCCATACCTCTATATTGTTGCTTTTTTACCATATCTTTTTCCTCTTTCTTTTTTATAATTCCCCTTATAGTTGCACCACTCCAATGTAAGGTAGGTTTCTATAGTTTTGAGCATAATCTAAACCATAACCTACAACAAACTCATCAGGAATAGCAAATCCAAGATAGTCAACATTTACTCCTTCAACAACTCTTCTATCTGGTTTATCTAAAAGTGTACACAACTTTAAAGACTTTGGTTTTCTTTGTAACATCATTTTCATTAAATGTTTTAGTGTTCTTCCTGAATCTATTATATCTTCTACTATTAAAACGTCTTTTCCTTCTAGCGATTCATCAAGATCTTTTTCTATTTTTATAATACCAGAACTTTCCGTTCCCGCTCCATAACTTGAAACAGACATAAAGTCCATAGTCACAGGTACAGTAATTCTTTTAGCTAATTCACACATAAAG
>CAZIGN010000178.1:0-2990 GCA_964538805.1 uncultured Lachnospiraceae bacterium | reverse complement strand
CTTTTTCGCTTGGGTAAGCAAACGAAATGTTATTAACTTCTATTGAGACATTTTCTTCAACTTCATAGTCAACACCTTCGTCTTCGTCAAGCTCTAAAAAATTAATATAATTAACAATCGCTCCATAATCTCTAGCTATTCCTCCAACCGAATAACGCATCATACTCTCAACCATGTTGTATAATTGACCTATTGAGGCATAAACTGCTGCAAAAGCTCCCACGGATATGTTGCCTTCTAGCATTGTAGTAAATAACAAAAACAAAACGCCCGAATAGCCTAATATCGTAACTATGCTTAAACCTAGGTCAACCAAACCTGTCTTAAATTCAGCTTTATATTTGATATGCTGAAGCTTATCTAGAGCTTCAAGATATAACTTTTTAAAATATGAAAACGCACCCAAAAGTCTTGTTTCTTTATAGTAATCACGCTTTATCATACACTCTTCATAATACTCATATTCTCTTCGAATAGGTGCCGACTTATCTTCTAGTTTTTGAAATACTTTCATTCTAATTATCTGAGAAAATATTGTTGGCACAAAAACGAAAAGTATTGCAAAGGCTAATCTTTTATCCAGATTAAATAAATAAAATGTCATGGCAACTATATACACCAAATAATAAGTTATTATAAAGCCAAATTTTAGAACAAAGTCAATTGCACTTTCAGCTCCTTGTCTTGCTTTATTTATACTATCTAATTTTTTTGTATCTTCAAAATTAATAGGTGCTAGATTATTAATCTTCTCGTGTAATTCATAAGATATCTTTCCTAGCGCTTTTCTATAAAAAATGTCAGGCATATAATTTGAAACAGCGTTTAGTATTTGCTCAATCAACTTTACCGTCCCTAAAAAAATCAACGATGTAATTGCTAATTTAATACCTTCGTTTTTAGTAATAACATTTGTAATATCTTCAAAAAACCTCTCTTGAAACTTGATTATTAACACTGCAAATAATGAATAAAATGCATCTGCTAAAATAACCGCTATCCACAAACCTCCTGCCGCTTTAAATAGCTTAGGTGCAAGGGCTTTTAAAATTCTAAAAAATCCCATCTTTTTTTCTTTTTTACTCAACTACGACACCACCCTCTTTTTTTGATTCATACCAGCTTTTTTGGCTCTCAAACATATTCGAGTATATCCCTTTTTTGTTAACTAAGTCTTCATGATTGCCAATTTGTGCAACCTTACCTTCATCAAGAACTATTATCTTATCTGCTAACTTAGCAGCCCCTAATCTATGGGTAATAAATATTGTTGTTTTACCTTTACTAATTCTACCAAACATCTTATAAACATTACTTTCTGCTACTGGATCAAGTGCTGCTGTAGGTTCATCAAGAATTCTGACCAATGCTGGATTATATAACGCTCTAGCTACCGCTAATCTTTGCCACTGACCTCCCGAAAGATCCACACCACCTTTAGTAATCTTTCCAAGAAATGTTTCTAATCCATTATCTAGTTTTTCTATAACTTTATCTAGATTAATCTCAGTTAAAACTTCCTTTATTCTTGTATCAGCCTCTATACTAGATTTGTTATTATTAATAATCTCATCTAGTTCTAAGACATCACCTAACATAATATTATCTTTTGCCTTAATCTGAAACCTTGCAAAATCTTGATAAACAACAGAAAACATAGCTTTTAAAAAAGCTTGTTTATATTCTTTAATACTCTTATTATCAATTAATATTTCACCTTCAAAATTATCGTATAAACCTGTAAGTAACTTAGTTATTGTAGTCTTTCCTGCACCATTTATACCAACAAAAGCATAGTGAAGGTTTTTTTCTAACACAAGATTAAAATCTTTTAAAATATACTTTTCCGTTCCAGGATATTTGAAACTAACATTTTTAAACTCTATTTTTTCAAACGATATATCGCTAGTTGGAAGTGGCATATCTATAGAACCTTCTTTTTCTGAAAGTGCCATAAATGCAGTAAGATCTTTTAAATATTCCTTTTTTTCTGCAAATGTTCTAGCTATATAATTAAGTCTCCAACTCATTGTAGAAACAATATTAAACGTTGCTATAGTTAGGGCTATAAACATACCGCTACTAATCTGTCCTTTTGATGCAGGAATTAATAAAAATCCTATAATTCCAAGTGATACTAGTAAAGCAACTATACTAGATATACGCATTTTAATTTGTTCTTTAATACCCACCTTAACGATATGCTTCCTTGAAACCTCATATTGTTCAAGCCATTTATCATTAATTTTTTTGCTATATCCAAACATTGCTCTTTCTTCAATGAAATCACGTTTTGATAAGACCTCTTGATAATACTGATATCTCCTCATATGCTTTCTCACTTCTCTTTCGGAGTCATAGATAGCTTCTCCACTTTTTAAAGCTACCATAATAAGTGGAATAGAGAGGGCAAATATAACAAGACCAACCCACCAAACCTGTGTTGTTAAAATGATTAATATAGAACCGATACTTATAAACAACTCTAAAATATCAAATAAATTATTCATACCTATTGCAATTCCTACTAAGGAGTTATCAGTTGCTCTTGATATCAAGTCCCAGGTATCATTATCTTCAATATGTTTGTATTCAAGCTTGCTTCTTTTTTCTGTGAGTTCTGCTCTTACAGTTCTAAAAACTGCCATATCATAGCGTATGTTAACAAATCCATAAATCAATGTATAATTAAGATTTGTATATACCACCATTAAAACTATCCAAAAAATAGGCATTATAATACTGCTTTTATCAAGCTCTTTATTAAATATTCCTATAGCTGCATTGACAAAATTAGCTGTTAAAAGAACTGTTATTGCTGGAATAAAAGATGATATGATTCTGTTTATTCCTATTATCAGTGTGCATATTGGAGTTGCCTTCATAGGAATTCTTATATAATCCCATATTCCGTACTTCTTGTTACTCTCAAGTATTCTTTTCTTTTCTTTCATGCTGCACCATTTCTCCTTAAGCATATACTTTTGTAT
>CAZIGN010000177.1:0-3002 GCA_964538805.1 uncultured Lachnospiraceae bacterium | reverse complement strand
ATAAATTGAGACCAAATAACGAAAGAATGAAAGAATTAGTTAATATCTTAGATAAGGCGGCGAAGGCGTATTATCAAGAAGATAAAGAAATTATGACTAATCTTGAATATGATAGATTATACGATGAACTTTTAGAATTAGAAAAAGAAAGCGGAATTATCTTATCTAATAGTCCAACTATTAAAGTAGGTTATGAAGTATTAAGTGAACTTGAAAAAGAAGAACACAGATATCCTATGCTATCACTTGATAAAACCAAAGAAGTTGAAGGTTTAGTAAGCTTTTTAAAGGATAAAGAAGGAATACTATCATTTAAATTAGATGGGTTGACAGTAGTATTAACATATGAAGAAGGAAAACTAACAAAAGCAGTAACTAGGGGTAATGGTGAAATCGGAGAAATCATTACTAATAACGCAAAAATGTTCAAGAATATACCTCTTAATATTAATTATAAAAAAAAGCTTATAATAAGAGGTGAAGCAATTATAAAATATTCAGATTTTTATAAGATTAATGAACAAATAAAAGATATAGAATCAAAATATAAGAACCCTAGAAATCTTTGTAGTGGTTCTGTAAGACAGCTTAATAACGAGATTACCTCAAAGAGAAATGTATGCTTTTATGCATTTTCATTAGTTGAATCTGAGTTTTCATCAAAAGAGATTAAAAAAGATTTAGACCATCTTAAAGAACTTGGATTTGAGGTGGTTGAAAATTATCTTGTCAATTCAAAAAATATAAGCGATTATGTCAATAAATTTAGCGAAAAAATAAAAGACTATGACCTACCATCGGATGGTCTTGTTTTAGTTTTTAATGACAAAGAATATGGAGAATCACTTGGTAGAACAGCAAAGTTTCCAAGAAATGGAATCGCTTTTAAATGGACGGACGAGATTGCGACAACTAGACTATTAGAAATAGAATGGAGTCCTTCAAGAACAGGCCTTATTAATCCTATTGCAATATTTGAACCAGTCGAGTTAGAAGGAACAACAGTAAGTAGAGCAAGTATACATAATATTAGTATAATGGAAAACCTAGGGCTTGGGGTGGATGATGAAATAACGGTATATAAAGCCAACATGATAATTCCACAAATAGCTGATAATCTAACTAGAAGTGAAAACATAGTGATTCCTGCAAACTGTCCAGCTTGCGGCATGCCAACAGAGTTAAAAAATGATAATGGTATAAAATCTTTATATTGTATAAATGAAGAATGTCCAGCAAAAAAAATCAAGCTATTCACACACTTTGTAAGTAGAAATGCTATGAATATTGATGGATTATCCGAAGAAACTTTGGATAAATTTATAGAACTGGGTTATATTACTACAATATCTGACATTTACAAATTAGAACAATATGAAAGTGATATAAAAAATCAAAGAGGATTTAAAGAAAAATCTGTGCAAAATATTTTAAAAGCAATAGAAGATTCAAAAGACACAGAACTTTATAGACTCATTTACGGAATAGGAATATCAAATATAGGATTAACAAATGCAAAGATGATTTGTAAACATTTTAATAATGATGTAGAAAAAATAGTTAATGCAAAAAAAGAAGAACTTTTAGAAATCGACAAAATAGGTGATGTTATTGCAGATTCATTGATTGATTATTTTGCTGATGAATCTAAAAAACTAGAATTCTATAAAATCCTAGAACTCTTAAATATCAAAAAAGAAGTTACAGAGTCAGGAAACACTCTAATAGATCTAGTGTTTGTTATTACTGGTTCTTTAAATATATTTGAAAACAGAGATAAGCTTAAGCAATATATTGAAAGCGAATCGGGAAAAGTCACAGGAAGTGTTACAAAGAACACTAACTACCTAATCAACAATGATGTGGCATCTAATTCTAGCAAGAATAAAAAGGCTAAGGAATTAGGAGTAAATATAATAACAGAAGAAGAGTTTGTAGATATATTTAATGTAAGTTTGGATACAAGCCAATAGGTTATATCTTAGGAAGCCATTTTGTATTTGCCAAAGAGTAGTTAAAAATATAGAAAGCAGGTGATTATTATGCCTATAAGAGTACATGGAGATTTACCAGCAAAAGCAGTAATAGAAAAAGAAAACATATTTATTATGGATGAAACAAGGGCTGTTTCACAGGATATAAGACCACTTAAAATAGGAATTCTTAACCTTATGCCTAAAAAGCATGAAACAGAAATTCAATTAATGAGAGCACTTTCTAATACACCTTTACAAGTTGATATTACATTTTTACATATGGCAACACATGTATCAAAAAATACGCCAGCAAGTCATCTTAATCAGTTTTATTCAACATTTGAAGAGATTAAAACTAAAAAGTTAGATGGACTAATTATTACTGGCGCGCCAATAGAAACCTTAGAGTTTGAAGATGTTAATTATTGGGAAGAATTGACTGAGATAATGGAGTGGACAAAGACCAATGTCACATCAACATTTCATATTTGCTGGGGCGCACAAGCAGGCCTTTACTACCATTATGGGATTCAAAAAGAAATGCTAGATAAAAAGATGTTTGGTGTATTTGAACACAAAACTTTAAAAAGAAAAGAACCTATATTAAGAGGATTTGATGATGTGTTTATGGCTCCTCATTCAAGACATACAGGTGTAATCGAGAGTCAAATTCTTAAAAATGATAGATTAGAAATAGTAGCAACTTCAGACGAAGCAGGTGCTTTTGTCATAATTGGAGATGAGGGAAAGAATGTATTTGTAACTGGTCATGCTGAATATGATAGAAGAACACTTGATGGCGAGTATGTTCGCGATAGAGAAAAAGGCTATAAAATAGACATTCCAGTAAATTATTATAAAGATAACGATCCTAAAAACGACCCGGTTTTGACATGGAGAAGTCATGCAAATGGATTGTATACAAATTGGTTGAATTATTATGTGTATCAGGTTACGCCGTACGAATTGTAAGGTGGGAGTTGGTAGTAATCAGAGGGACGCCTTATGAACTTAAAGGCAAAATAT
>CAZIGN010000176.1:0-3088 GCA_964538805.1 uncultured Lachnospiraceae bacterium | reverse complement strand
TTATTTTATATCTTTATACCAAACATTCATACTTTCTACACTACCCGCAATTTGTGTGTTATTTGTTAACGTTCCGCCATATTCATAATCATTTTTTGTAAATGTAATATTCATTCCATATGAAGACGCCCTTGCTATTGTATACGCAGTTTTATACCCCTTCTCTTTTAATACAACTTCCATACTATCTAAAAGAATCTTTCCCAAACCATAACCTCTATATTCTTCTAATACTGCAAAGTCAGTCATTTCAGCGTTTTTATATTTTTCTGAAGCCTCTATAGAAGAGATTGCGACTAATTTGTTTTTGTCCCAAATACCAAAATAGCTTACATTTTCTTTCATTGTCTCTATTAAGTAACTTTCTTCATGAATTGGAAATGGATAGGTTTCAAAAACTTTTTTATATACTTTAACTGCTTCACTTGCATCCGTAATAATCAATCTTCTTAACATAAATCTATCTTTTTCTAGATTTCTATTTGATTTTTTAGTAGGATATTTTCTTTTTTTTAGGGCTAAGTTAATTATATCTTTTTGCGCATCATAGTTTTTGTCAATTTTTCTTTCCTCACTATAATACTTAGCAACAAATATTCCATCTTTTTTACCCTGAAAATATCCTCTTACTATTGCCTCTTTTATATAACCTGCATTTTCAAATGGCTCTATTAGATCCTCAGATATTTTTGCAATTACCTTGCTGTAATTATAATTATCCACTAAATGTTCAATTTCTTCTAAAACCATCTTAATATCTTTAGAATCTAAACTCATAAGGTATACTCTATTACTACTTTTCCCATGTTGAAGTAAAGAGTTCCCAACTTTTTTCATAACATCCATACAAACCTCCATTTATTTAACTTATTAACAAAGAACAATTAGTTAGACTCTGGTGTTAACGTTATGTCTTCATTATAATCTGCTATCAGCTTAGCAATTCCCATAATCTGAGTTTCTTCGCCTTCTTCTAACTTAAGTTGAAGATTACAATTTTCACAATCTCTATTACACTCATTTATTTTATAATCACTAGGCTCTCTGTAAGTTGTTATTACACCTTCATAATTTCTTAGAATTATCTTGTTTGAAGAATTAGACAATACATAATTAGGCATTACTGGTATCTTTCCACCTCCACCTGGTGCATCAATTACAAAAGTCGGAACTGCAAATCCACTAGTATGACCTCGTAGATTTTCCATAATCTCTATTCCTTTTCCAACAGGTGTTCTAAAATGCTCTAATCCTTCTGAAAGATCGCACTGGTAAATGTAGTAAGGTCTTACTCTGTTTTTCACCAATAGATGAACAAGTTTTTTCATAATCCTAGGACAATCATTAACATCAGCTAATAATACAGACTGATTCCCTAGTGGTATTCCAGCCATTGCGAGTTTTTTAAGTGCATTTTTTGCCGAAGGTGTAACTTCTTTGGGATGATTAAAATGAGTATTAATCCATACAACACCGTGTTTTTTTAAAATCTCAACGAGATTATCAGTTATTCTATAAGGCAGTACTACAGGTGTTCTTGTCCCTATTCTTATAACTTCTACATGATCGATGCTACTAATTTCTCCAAGTATCCAATCTATAGTTTCATCTGGCAATAAAAACGGATCCCCTCCTGATAAGAGCACATCTCTTATTACAGGGTTATTTTTAATATACTCAATTCCCTCTTTAAGCTTTTCTCTTGAAGGAATACTATCTAAATCGCCTACTTTTCTTTTTCTAGTACAATGTCTACAATACATTGCACAGACATTACTAATATGAAACAGTACTCTATCAGGATACCTATGGGTTATTCCATGTGCAGGGCTATCTCTTTCTTCTGACAAAGGATCTTCCATATCATAAGGAGCAATGTCTAGCTCTCTTTTATCTGGAAATGCTTGCTTGAATACAGGATCATTCTTATAATCATTTTTATCTACTAGAGATAAGTAGTAAGGTGTAATAGCCATTGGAAATTCTTTTATAGTAATTTCCATTTCTTTTTTTTCTTTTTCTGAAAAATCTACACCAAGTACTTTTTCTACAACATCAATATCTTTTATTGTATGCTTAATCTGCCATCTCCAGTCATGCCATTTATCTAAGAGTTTTTCTTCTAGTTTTTCGCTATCCATTCTTTTCATTATCATTTCACTTGCTTGATTCATTAAAATTCTCCTTTTTAAAACTTAACTTTTTTTATGTTATCCTGGCTACTAAATAAATGCCTAAAAACAAAAAAACACTCCAACTCTATATAAAATAGAGTTAGAGTGTTTAAGCTTTCCTGTTACACAGTTCACTTTATACCACCTTAGTAGTATATATTATGACCATCTGATCCTAATAAAACCCCAGTTCTAAAACAATTTTTCAGTATAATTTTCACTTTACATAAGCAAGCTTACTTAATCCCCACATACTAATATACGTGAATCAGCTCACAAGCCCATTACTCATTATAATTACTTCATTTCTAGGTGTTAATTTGACATTTTTAATTAAATAACCTTTATAAGGATAACTTATTTTTTATAATTAGTCAAATCTCCTTGTTTGTGAAACTACTTTATGCCTTTTTTAACTGATCTTCAAGTTAATTAATGCTTGTTTGAATTGTTTGTCAAACTACTTAATGCCTTTCATTATCATAAAATCTTTGTACAAATAGTCTTCTCTTAGAATATGATTAAATACCCATTGAACAACTTTTACTAGTAAGTCTTCTAAAAATTGTTTTTGATTTTGATCAACCTCATCTAAGCTTATACTTTTTAAATAATCGATAAACTCATCATGAACCCTTTTGTGATTATCAGCTTGTTCGTAACCAATCTCCTTGAAAAGATTCTCTTCATTTGAAAAATGATAAACTGTGTAATCTTTTAGTTGCCCAATTACATTTACGATTTCGTCGTAATTATCATCTCCCTCATTATGCTCTTCAATCAATTTATAGATTCTGTTACCTATCTCTAAAAGCTTCTTATGTTGATTATCGATTGACTCAATTCCTAATTCCAATTCCTCTTTCCATGCAAACATATAAATCCTCCGATCTAAACTTTCTTTTTATTAGATT
>CAZIGN010000175.1:0-3119 GCA_964538805.1 uncultured Lachnospiraceae bacterium | reverse complement strand
TTTTTTTTAGAAACTATATTGCACTTACTTTATAATCGAAGAAATGTTTTTAAATTTATCATGTTTTGCTGTTTGCAACATCTCAAAAAGCACAGATTCATATGTTGTCAAATAAACGCCTTCTTTTTCCATACGTTTAAGAGCCACCGCTTTATCATTATCTTTTCTTGAAGCAATGCAATCTTCTACTACAACTGGAATAAATCCTTCTTCTTTCAAGTCGATTGCTGTTTGTAAAACACATATATGTGCTTCAATTCCACAAATCAAAACCACTTTTTTATTAGACTGAATAACAGCTTCTTTGATCGCCTCATCTTTAAGGCAACTATAAGATATTTTGTCGAAAAATGTTGCATTCTCAACTAACTCTTTAATGTTATCTTTAGTCTCACCTAGTCCCTTTTTATATTGTTGTGTAACTATAGTTTCTATTTGTAATTCTTTGATCCCTCTTAAAAACCTTGAAGTATTATCTAGATATTTTTCGTTATCTTTCATCGCTACTACAAGTCTTTCTTGTATGTCTATAACTAATACTAAAACCTCTTCTGCTAAAATCTTCATTTTCTACCCAAGCTTATACATAAAGACTATCTTATGCAAGCTTTTTCCTTTCATTTATATTAGTCCCATTGATTTTATTATATAAATAATTGCTGTAATTGTAAATGCTGAAGTTAGTGTTGTTAAAACCACTGCCCCAGTTGTTAGTACACCTTCATAACCTGTATTTTTCGCCATTATATAAGCACTCGGCGTAGTTGGTGCTGAAAGCATAACCATTATTGCAATTAGTTTATCCCCTGTAAAGCCCATATAGATTGCAAAGGGAAAAAAGATTGCAGGTATTATTATTAGTTTAATAATAGAGGCTGCAAGCACTGGTTTTATCTTACTGATAGCCCTTTTACCTTCAAAACCTGCACCTATACATATTAAAGCTAAAGGCGTAGCAATTTTTGCTAAATTATTCAAAGAAGTTTCTACTATAATAGGCAATTTAAGATTAATCATCGAAGCAATCATTCCTAAAAATATACTAATTATAATAGGATTTGTAAGTATTTCTTTAAATGCTTTTTTGTAGTTGTTCTCTCCACTGATTTCCGTTTCAAAATTAAGAACTATTACAGAATATACATTATATAGCGGAACCGCTGCAAGAATCATAAGTGGTGCCATACCTATACTAGTATCCCCGTTAATATTTTGTATAAAGGAGATGCCTAGAACAGCTGCACTACTTCTAAATGAAGCTTGTACAAACTCTGCGACATCTCTTTTGATTTTTAAGCTCATCTTAGCAAATGCCCATACAAATAAGAATGAAAATGTTGTCGCCGCCATACAGTATAAGACAAACTTTTGATCATATGCTGCTTTAAAATCGCTTTTAATCAAATCAGAAAATAATAATGCTGGTAATGTTACGGTGTAATTAAATTTGTTTGCAGGTTTAACAAACTTTTTATTAAGAATACCTTTTTTCTTTAAGAGATATCCTACTACTATTATCAAAAATACTGGTACTGTTGCATTCAAACTAAAAACCAAATTACTCATATAATACCTTTCTACTTTCTAAATCGCATTAGTTATTTCTTGCAATTTGTTATTATGAATCTTATAATACTATATAAAACAACTCTTGGAGGTATACTTTGAATATTATTAATACTAACGAACTAAGTTTAGATCAAGCAAATGATATAGCTCTTCTTATTAAACTTTCTAAAGAACACGACGAAAGTCAGGGTATAACCTTTACCGAATCTAACCTTAATGAATTTGATGATTTTCCTTGTTTTTTTCTGTTATATGACCGAGGAACTTTAGCAAGTTTTTTATCTGTTTTTATACCTTCTTTTAAAGACTGCGAGATATATGCTACAACTCACCCCGATTTTAGAAAAAAAGGTTATTTTAAAATGCTTCTTAATAAAGCAATATTAAAAATCCGCTCTTACAACATTAGGAATATTTTATTAGTAAATGAACCAAAAAGTAAGATTGGTGAACTTGTTCTTAACAAACTTCCATTTTCTTATTATAACTCCGAACTTCTTATGAAGCTTAATTACCAATCAATAAAAATGCCAAGGCAAATTCTAGATATCGAATTTGATGTTGTGGATACTGATATAATACAAATATTTGGCTATAAAAAAGAGGTACTTGTCGGAAGTCTAAAAGTTGCTTATTTTAATTCTTCTGCTACTATCTTTGAATTTGAAATTCTTTCTTCAATGCGAAAAAAAGGCTATGGCACTGAATTGTTAAATCTAACTATAAAAAAGCTAATAAGCGAGAATATAGCTTCTATATTATTAGAAGTGAGCGCGGCAAATCGCCCCGCTCACAGATTGTACTCTCATAATGGTTTTATTATTGATAGTCAAATAGATTATTACGAATATACCCTTTGATTATTTTAAAAGTCCAAGCTCTGGCCAGTATTTAAATACTGCTTTACCTAATATCTGGTCTGAGTGTATAAACAAATCATCTGAATAACCATATTTTACAGTCCACTCTCTTGTATCTGATGAAGCATTTCTGTTATCTCCAAGAACCAAGTATGAATCTTCTGGAATCGTATATATGTAGGGTCCTGTCATAAATGTCCACTTTTCTTTTAAGTATGGTTCTTCTAACGTAAATATAGTTCCATCAGCCTTTGTAATTTCAATAACTGCATCTTCTATCTTAACTTTTTCACCTGGCAATCCTATTACTCTTTTAACGAAGTTTTGGGGATTATCTTTATCAAACTGAAACTTAAATATAATGATATCTCCTCTTTCTGGTTCACTAAATAAATATGAGAATCTAAGACCTATCATTCTACTTCCTGTTGGTATAGTGTTTTCCATAGAACCTGTTGGTACTGTTGCATTAACAATTATAAAATTATTTATAACAAAAGCAATTATAACTGCTGCCGCAATCATCTTTATCCAACTTAGTATTTCTTTTTTAACATCTACTTTGCTTTTCTTTTCTTCTATATCTATCTTTTGGTACTTTTTATCTTCTTCTATATTGGCATAAAACTTATTATTATCGTCTTCTTCTTTAATAAATTCTATATCTTCTTCACTCAGTTTTTCGTATTC
>CAZIGN010000174.1:0-3166 GCA_964538805.1 uncultured Lachnospiraceae bacterium | reverse complement strand
TATACTGTTATAGATGAGAAAGGTGATATGTTAGATAGTATAATAAAAGATTGATTAATAATATGAATATTACACAGATAAGACTTTTAAGTGATAAAATTCTTTCAATGAAAGATTCTATCACTACTGAAGAAGCTACAAAAACATCTTTTATTCTTCCATTTCTTCAAATTTTGGGATATGATGTTTTTAATCCGAATGAATTGATAGCAGAATCTGTTTCAGACGTAGGAAGTAAAAAAGGAGAAAAAGTTGATTATTTAATTCTTAAAAATTCAGAACCTATTTATATAATAGAATGTAAAAAACATTGTGAAAATTTAGAATTACATAAAAATCAACTAATTAGATATTATCATACATCTAAAGCTCGAATAGGTATTTTAACAAATGGTATAGAGTATCAATTTTATACAGATTTAGATAATCCTAATATAATGGATGATACTCCATTTTTTACATTTAATATTTTAAATTTTAATGATTATGATTTAAAAATATTAAACTATTTTACTAAGTATAAATATGATCTTTCAACTATTTTAGCGGAAGCTGCTTCATTAAAATATATGTTCAAAATTAAAAACGCTATAGCTCAGGAGCTTAGTTTTCCTAGTAAAGAATTAATTACTTTATTAATTAAAAAAGTATACCCTAATAGAGTTACTCAGAAAGTATATAATGATTTTGAAGAAATTATAAAAATAGCATTAGAAGAATATTCTTTACAACCACATAATATTAAAAATATTATTAATGAGGAGGAAGATAAAGAAAAAGATTCTATAATAACTACTGAATTAGAATTATCATTTTTAGAAGAAATTCGTAAAATGTTTCCTCAATATGCAGATAAAATAACATATAAAGATTATAAAGGACATTTTAGCGTTATTTTAAATAATAAAAGAAATTCAATAATTGCTAAAGCTAAATTTAATAAAGCTAAGAAATATATAATTTTAATAGATTCAGAAGGAAATGAAACTGCTCATATTTTTGAAGATGATTATTCAATTTTATACCAAAATTTAGAATTGATAAAAAATAAGATTGAAAGTATGTTAAATTAATAAAAAATAAAATGGAAATTAGTGCAAAAGAGTTGCTAGAAGGCAAAAGCACAATAATTAAAAATAAAGAATATTTTCCAACAAAAACTTATGTTGAACCATTCTTTGAAAAGATGAGTAAGATTACTGATGAATTTATTGTTCAAGTAAAAGAAGCTGATCAAATAAGTGTTACTAAAGACTCAAAAGATATGGTTTATAATAGAGTTTGGGTACAAGCAGTATTACCTGAAAAATATACTATAGATAATCATAAAGAAGTTTATGGATTAGTATATGGTTTGGATGCTCGTAAACCCGTAGCTAAAATATATAGAGGTTCGCTGAATATGGCATGTTTGAATCTTTGTGTATTTAGTCCTTCATGGTTAACTGTACAAGAATTACAGCCAGATGCTCCTATAAACTACACGTCACTTAAGGAGTTGGCAGAAAAAGAAAACCATATGAGGATTATGTTGGAAAAGATGAAGAACGAATATCTCTCTAGAGAAGAGCATAAAATTCAATTGGGAAATTGGGTTGATTTCACCATTAGACATTATGATGATAGAGGATTTGGGAAAGTCCAAATTGCTTCTTCTGTACCTATTTCAGCCTATAAAGATTTATATATTAATACAGATAGTAAATATTATGTACCAGAAGGTATTGATCCGACTAAATTTCAAATATATAACGCTTTTACAGAATTAATTACTCATGATAAAAGAGATATTTTGAATGTTGCGGATAAAACTTTACTTTTATCTGAAATGTTAAATGTATCAATTAATTAAAGTAGTATATGATGAAGATTGTAAGTTTATTTTAGATATTATTGAAACATATAATATTAAAAAAGAGACTTACAATCTCAATCATTACAAAGAAAAGAAATTAGGGATTCCTATATTAACTAGAAATGGTACTAGAAAAGTGCCATTAGTTACACTTATAGATGAAACTGGAGAAGAAAACAAAGTTCTCTGGAGTGAAAATAATCCAGATTGGAAGAAAGAATTAGATAATTTACTTTTAGAAGATGATTTAATAATTGATAATAATTTATAATAATGATAACACTATTTGATGAAAGAGACCTGGTTTCTTTTGGAATGTATATGATTTCCGAACAAAGAAAAGAGTCTATAAAAAATAATCCAGAGATCACAAACAATGAAACTCGTAAAGCTATTCTTAAAACTGTAACACAGTTTGACTTTAATAACTGGCTTGCTCTTAAAATGAAAGCAGACCAAGAAGCACAAGAATTATCAGAAATGCCAGAAATGCCAGAAACTTTGCTTAGGGATGCAGATGAAGATGCTGAAGGTGAACTCACTAATGAAGATGATTCAAAAATTATTCAAATGACTCCAGATAAATAATGGAAAAATATTTTAAAGACGACGACTTAGCTAAAACTGTTTGGAAAGATAAATATCGACATGGTGAAGAAAGTGTAGAAGAATTTTTTAATAGATTATCTAATAGTTTTTTTAGAACATTTAAACACGATGAAAGACTTTCTGAGTATGGTAAAAGAAGACTAGAATCACCTTATAAAGATATACTTAATGATTTATTTAAAGACTTTAAATATGTAATTCCTGGAGGATCTGTTTTAGCAGGAATTGGTACAGGAAAACCTGTAAGTTTAAGTAATTGTTATGTAGTAGGAACAAGTGATTCTATTTCTGAAATATTTGAGACAGCCAAACAAATGGCTAATATTTATAAAAGACGTGGAGGAGTAGGAACCGATATGTCAGAACTTAGACCAAGAGGGGCTAAAGTCAATAATGCTGCTAATACAACTACCGGAGTAGTTCCTTTTATGGAATTATTTAGTCAAACTACTAATACTGTGGGACAAGAGGGTAGACGCGGTGCATTAATGATATCTCTTGATATTAGACATCCTGATTCTCCTGAATTTGCTGTATGTAAAAGAGATTTAACCAAAATTACTGGAGCAAATATATCTTTAAAAGTCAGTAAAGACTTTATGGATGCTGTAGAAAAGGATGAAGATTATCTTTTAAGGTGGCCTATGCATTTACCCACGAGGTGGTTGTTAGAAGATATTAAAGGATTACCTTACAATGAAT
>CAZIGN010000173.1:1779-3170 GCA_964538805.1 uncultured Lachnospiraceae bacterium | reverse complement strand
CCTGCTTGCATGAGCTTACCTTGTCCATAGAACCACAATGGGTAGTAAAAGCCAGTATAGAATAGGAATGTTTCTAAAAATACACTTGATGCCATAGCTTTATATTGAATTTCTTTATAAACATCTTCATCAATTAAATTATGTTTATATTCATAAACAGCATCCTCAAGATTAGAATAATTAGTACCAATAATATTTAGAATTTCTTGTAAATATTCTTGCTGCTCTCCCCATAAGAACAACTCGTCAATCTCATTATTATTCAAATAAGTCTGATAAATAGTTGAATAGCTTTTTGCATGAATAGCATTTTCGAAAGATGACATGAATGAAAATACTGCTTTTTTTAAGTGGTCTGCGGCAGGCATACTAGATGCTATAGCATTCATACCAAGATCTCCTTGCCATGAATCAAGGGTAGTTAGCACCTGTAGGTTGCGAACATACGCATCCTTAACTTCTTGCGGCTGTCTTTCCCAGTCGGGTAAGTCTAACGCCATAGGTATTTCTTGCGGCAACCAATACTGCGCCGCAAGTTGTTCTAAAAATACTACTGAAGTGACTTCGTCATCTTCATTGAAATTTCCCGCTGTCCAAATTCTGTCTTTAATCATTCTTTCTCCTTATACTACACAAGCGACACAATTGTCTAACTCTGTGATGTCCTTTTTATACACTCGAGTATAATATAAAGTTTTAATTCCTTTATGATGAGCGTACATATAATATTTTTGTAAATCTTTTGTTGTTTTATCTGAAGTAATTCCTAATTCAAAACTAATTCCTTGGTCTACGTGCTTTTGCACAACCGCAATAGCATCAATTAAACGCATATTGTCAATTTCATACATTGTTTCATACATATAACCATGAGTATCAAGATGCGGCATAGGGAAGTATGTTTTACTATTGCCATACGTTCTTTCTTCTACTCTTGATTTAATAGGTGTTAAACTTGCAGTGGATGACATTACATAACTAATTGATCCAGTCGGAGCCACAGCTTGTCTATAAGCATGATACAAGCCATATTCCATAACATCCATGCGTAATTTGTTCCAATCTTCATCAGTTGGAATATAAATATTTTCAAAAATTGCGGCGACCTTCTTTCTGGTAGGAACTATAGCTCCTCTACCATCAAAATATTCTCCGCTAGAATATTTACTTAATTCAAAACCTTTGAAAACCTCTTCTTTTTCTTTAGCTTTTTGATTAGAATAAAGTAGAGTATAATAATTAATCATATTAAAGAACACATCTAAAAACTCTTTATTATCTTCATCTCCAATCATCATTTCATTCTTTGCGGCGAACCCATGATGTCCCATGATACCAAATCCAACTGAATGAAGTTCGCTATTTGCTTTAGCAATCTCAGGTACCATATA
>CAZIGN010000173.1:0-1679 GCA_964538805.1 uncultured Lachnospiraceae bacterium | reverse complement strand
GCATGTGCTTTGTTAGCATTATCTATAAACATAAGATAAGGATATCCACTTTCCCCTTGGGTCGCCGCAATTAATTGTAGCAACTTGCGAGGTGATACTTGTTTCTTCTTAATGTTTTTATCTGCAACTAACTTATCATACCACTCATCCATATTCGCAGTTATATCTTCAAAATACTCACCATAATTATCCCAAATATTTTTAGGATAAAATTGATACATATGTTTTCCTTCTTTTGCAAGTTGAACAAATTTATCAGGAATAATTGCACCGATAGATAAAGTTTTCATTCTAATATCGTCATCGGCATTAATCTTTCTTGTTGATAAGAACTGTTCAAAATCAGCGTGAAAGATACTTAAATATGCGGCGCCGCTACCATTTCGTTGTCCTAGTTGATTAGCATAACGAAATGCGTTGTCAAGAAGTTTCATAACTGCAACTGGGCCTTTACTTACTCCTTCAATATCTTTAACTA
Source organism: uncultured Lachnospiraceae bacterium (assembly GCA_964538805.1). GTDB lineage: Bacteria > Bacillota > Clostridia > Lachnospirales > Lachnospiraceae > CAZIGN01. The sequence continues at coordinate 1,201 of CAZIGN010000173.1, read as the reverse complement.
CTTCACCTTGTGCTCTAATATTAGATACATTTAAGCTAACTCCTCCTGCTCTTTTAGAAAGTTGCATAGAGAAGTCTACAGCCTTACTAATACCATTTAAACTATCTTCAATAGAAAGTAAGAAACAAGAAACAAATTCGCCGCGGCGCTTGCGACCAGTATTAAGCAGCGTTGGTGTAGCAGGAGTGAATGTTTGTTTCATAAGAAGAGTAACTAATTCTTTAGCTTTTTCTACATCTCCGTCTGCGTGATAGAGTGCTACAATGCTCATTCTATCTTCGTATCTTTCTAAATAATTTTCATTGTCATTTGTTTTTAAAGCATAATCATTATAAAATTTAAAAGCTCCCATATATGTAGGAAAACGAAATTTAAAACTGTAAGCTAATTGAAAAACTTCTTTAATTTCTTCATAACTATATTGGTCTAAAAATTCTTTTTCATAATAATTTTCTTCTACTAAGTAATCTAGTTTTTCTTTTAATGTGTGAAAGAAAACTGTTTTTTTATTTACATGCCCTAGGAAATACTCCTTTGCGGCAAGCCTATCTTTTTCTAAATCGTATGTACCGTCACTTCTTACTACTTGAGCATTAAGTAACAACCATTTAGGCATTTGTTCCATTTGTCACCTCGTCTATAAAATCTTGTACTATTTGTCTATCTTTTTCAAAACCACTTCCTTCAAATATATGAACAATGGGTATACCATATTCTTGATTAATTAATTTTGCGGCATTCCCATAAAGAGATCCCCAGTTCTTATTACCTGTCACCGCAACTCCCATAACCATATCTTTATTAGAGTCTAAAAAAGCTTTGGTTTCTTCGGAAATATTACCAAAGCCAAAAGACCTAGTTATTAAAATACAGTCTTCTTGCAGTATATCTATGTCTTTTATACTGATAGCATCTTTTGAAATACTAAGCGCAAACCGCTTACCCATCCCAGTTAAACTATCATATACTACCATCATATTTTCCCTAACCTTTCTTTAATCTTAGGAACTGTTTCAAAACCGATAGCTCTATCTACTTCTTTACCATCTACTAAATAAATTGTAGTGGGTGTAGACATTATATTAAGCTTCGCCGCCAACTCTGGTTCTTCAGTAGCATCAATTTCATAAACTCCTATAGTTTCGAAATCTCTTTGTACGAAGTCTAAACCAGGCTTCATCATCTTACATGGACCACATGT
>CAZIGN010000172.1:0-3172 GCA_964538805.1 uncultured Lachnospiraceae bacterium | reverse complement strand
ATATTAAGAAGTGAAAACATGTATTTAACAAGAGCAGCCAGATGGTATGATGTCATTTGTTGTTCGTCATTTTAATTGATGCTCCTATCTTCAAATTAAACAATGCTAAATATCTTCACTTTAACCACAATAGTCAATGTACCTTATGCTCCTTATTCATTATAAATAGTGCTAATAAAATAAAATCTCCCACTGCCGTTGTGGGAGATTTTATTTTATGCCAGTTCCATGTCATTTACAGCTAATATAATGATATCAGAATCAATAAAATCAAGACCTTTACTTGCTGCTATCATAAGTGCACAGTTGCATATCTTATTTATTATTCTGGGTATTCCATTAGAAGCATTGGAGATGGCTTCTAGAGCATTTGGACTAAATATATCCATAGTTGATTTGGCTCCAGCGAGTTTTGCTCTTATATAAGAAAAAGTTTCATCTCTAGTAAGTGATTCTATGTTGAAATTCATCGTAATTCGTTGCTTTAGTGGTTCATTGGCTGATAGTCTAAGGGTGTTGTTTAATTGAGGAAGTCCAACAAGGAGTATAACAGCTCTGTCTCTAGAATCCATTTCAAAATTAAATAACATCTTTAAATCATTTAGAACCCCATTGTTTATGTAGTTGGCTTCATCAATAATTATTACTGGAGTGATTCTTTTTTCCACACACTGTCTTGTTATTTCGTTTTGTATATTTCTGAAATTATCATTTTTCTTATGCATTACCATAAGACCAAGCTCACAAGCTAGATGTTTGTAAAATTCACTTACAGTAAGTGTTGAAAGAGATGTATAAATAATCTTATAAAGAGAGCTATTTAGATTATGTATATAGTTTCTTATAGCAGTTGTTTTACCACGCCCAGGCCCACCTGTAATAATTCCAAACCCCTTATTCTTTAAAAGATAATCAAGGCGTATGGACAATTCCTTGTAATCATCAGTTTCCACAATGATGTCCTTTGCATTTTTAATAAATGGATTAAAATCCATTCCATATCTTGTTATATAATCTTGCATTAGTTAATACCTCCTGTTAATCTTACCTTTTCTCTTTTGATATGTGAATTATCGTGCTTGTTTAATAGCTTTATAGGAGTAAGCTCATTACCATCTTTGTTAACGATATATACAGATTCAAAATCAGGTGAATATCTTAAAGTAATCTTTTGTTTTGAATAAATATAGGGAACTTCATATTCAGTTTCATCAATAACTATTACATTATCAGAAGAAACTCTTCTTTCATATTCAAGTAAAAATGATGTATCAATAGTTTCATCTGAAAGTCTTTTAATAAGACAGCCTTCTTCATAAAATCTATCTTCAGGTGTTTTTCCATTAAGTGATGAATGAATGGTTTTATTATAGTTATTTACAAATTTAAACAGTGAAGAAGCAAGTTCATTTATAGAAGAAAATTCATTCATATTTAATTGTGACATCCATAAATCCTTCATAGTACGAAACCATCTTTCGATTTTTGCCTTCCCAGTTGGAGTATAGGGCTGGTTATAATGAATTACAGAACCAATGCGTGCTGCAAGAAGATCAATCTGTTTGTTTTTATAAGAAGCGCCATTGTCAAAGTTTAGTATTTTAGGCCTTCCATATCTAGTTACTGCTGTTTTCATAACAGACATAAGATTTATAAAGTTATCATTAAAGAATAAATCAATGCCAACAATCATTCTTGAAGCATCATCAATAAGTGCTATGATATAGGTACGCTTCTTTTTACCATCTATTGTTAAATAAGGACCAACACTTGAATCTCCACACCAAACTTCATTGATATGTTCTCTTTCATAGCGCTTCATATCCTTATTGTGAGTAATCTTTTCTTCAGTCTTGATTATGTTAACAAAACGATTAACAGTTGAAAGTGATATATCACCTTTATTTATAGTGCCATTATCTATAAGCTTTTGATGTATAAGAGTTGCAGGAATTCTTGGATATTCTTTTTTAAGAAATTTTATTTGTTCCATTATATCAATATCAATTTTTCTTGGTTTTCCAGTATCAGTACGTCTCCTAGGTATTAAAGCATCAAAGCCAAGTTTGTGGTAGGAATAAAACCATCTTTCTATTGTTGAAGCAGATATTTTAGTTGATTCACCTCTGGGATTTGTATAGGTTTTTGTTGCAGCATCACGAAAGAAGCCTTTTAAAGAAATAGAATCATCATAGATTCCGGTTACTGCCGGGGCTATAATTCCATATCTAAAAAGAGCTATTTCATTTCTTTCTTTGTCATTCATTTTTTATAAATCCTCCTATTTTTTTGATTTTTTACAGTATAAATCAGAAAGAAAAATAAGATAAGTTAAGTTATGTGGGTAGACGTATAAAAAATATTTTCAGTGCATTTAATCTGCATAAATTGTCTTGAAAAGTATTTAAAGCATAGTTTTACAAGAAGCTTTACGGAAGTAGAAATGTTTATTTTAAAAGTATTAAGGCGTTGTTGCCAGTGTTTTCTAAAACTGCGTACAATGTATGCAATGGAACTTTCATCGACAAGAGGATTATTGTTCATCACAGGTGTTTGAGTCATTTGATAAGAATTATTAATAATAATAGAAATATGATCCTGTAATAAAACTTGTGAATAAGGAACGAGAATAGAAGGTAGAACGGCATGTGTTTTGCCACATATAGAACACTTTATTCTAAGTATAGAAAGAGATAGTTTTATCCCGCCAGAAATTTTAATACTTCTAGAGTAATAAGCATGTTTTATAAGGCAACCAGAATGACCACAAGAGCAGGTAATCTGATTTATATTAATGGAGTTAATTAATTTGTTATAAGAAATTTGATTTAGGGTATTGATTTTATTTGAATTTACAGTTATCATCAGTATTGTATTGTTCACGCACTATTTAGAGTGTGAATTGTTGAAGACAGGACTCAAACTTTGATCGGAGAGGGTTCTGTCTTTTTTTATTAGTTACAATTAAGGATAATAACATAAAAAGAACAAACATTAAATAATCTGATTAAAATTTAGTCAGTGTATTGATGTTTGTTCTTTATTTATTTTGAAGATATTTAAGGCTTGTTGAGGCATATAAAATGGCGATCTACACCGGGCAGAGGTGAAAGCTTTGCTCAGTACGCCCGCTTCGGATGATCCAACGCCATACACCGTCTACACCGTAGTC
>CAZIGN010000171.1:0-3186 GCA_964538805.1 uncultured Lachnospiraceae bacterium | reverse complement strand
CTAAAAGTTCTCTCTTGTACTTAGGGGTTAAATGCTTTATACTAATAAAATATTTAAAATCAATCAAAAATGAAAGGTTAGGTAATAACTTGGAAGAATATATTTTTTTATTTATTGCTTTAGGTATAATAGCATTTTTCGCTATTCAGTCTTTTATTTATAAAGATAAAGAAAAAAAGAGAATTGATAAACTAATCAGAGAAAATTGGGGAAAGATAACAAAAAGAGAATATTCATATAATGAGTTTGAAAGGATTTCTCACTACTACAATAATGTAAAAGAAGAAAATGAATTTTCAATTGATGATATAACATGGAATGATTTAGATATGGATAGAGTATTTATGATGTTAAACCAAACAAACTCATCAATAGGAGAAGAGTTTTTATATAAACTACTTAGAAATCCAGCAAAAAGCAACGAAGAATTGTTAAGAAGAGACAGTGCAATTGAGTTTTTTATGAATAATAAAGAAACTAGTATTGAGTTTAAAAAGAAATATTTTAATATAGGTAGAAGCAAATCGATATCGATGTATGACTTTTTACAAAACATCAATGATATAGCCGATAGAACAAGTCTAAAACATTATTTGATGTGTACGTTTTTAATTGTATCAATAATAAGTATGTTTGTATATCCGCCAATTGGTATCTTACTTTTAGTTACATCTATTAGCATCAATGTTTTACAGTATTATAAAGTAAAAGCAGAAATTGATTCCTATTTTATATGCTTTAAATATTTAGTCAGTATGCTAGTTAATTCAAAATCAATTATTAAGCTTATTGAAAAGACTGATAATGATACTTTAAGTGACATTAAAGAGCCTTTAATAAAGGCAACTAAAGTTTTAAAACCATTAGAACGTAATATGTTTTTACTTGCTTCAAATCAGATGTCAGGTTCTCTTGCGGATATAATAATGGATTACATTAGAATACTTTTTCATGTTGATTTAATAAAATTTAATTCTATGTTAAAGCTTACAATATCAAATACTGATTCGGTTTTAGCACTTTATGAAAACTTAGGTGAAGTTGAAGCATTTTTAAATATTGCAAATTATAGACTAAGTTTAACTAATTATACTAAGCCAAACCTATATGAAGGCGAAAATAAAGGCATTGATATACTAGATGTTTATCATCCGTTAATAGAAGAACCAGTAAAAAATAGTATTATAGAAAATAAGTCGGTTTTATTGACGGGTTCAAATGCTTCTGGTAAATCTACTTTTTTAAAAACAGTAGCAATTAATGTTTTGTTTTCTCAAACCATATATACTGTTTTAGCAAAAGAATATAAGGGGGCATTTTATGAGGTTTATACCTCTATGGCACTGAAAGATAATTTAGAAAATAATGAAAGTTATTATATAGTTGAAATCAAATCATTAAAAAGAATAACGGATAAAATGAATAATACAAACAACAAAATTTGCTTTGTAGATGAGGTCTTAAGAGGCACTAATACAGTTGAAAGAATAGCAGCTTCAAGTCAAATACTTAAAAAACTATCTGAGTCAAAGGTTTTTTGTTTTGCCGCTACACACGATATAGAACTTACTCATATACTAGAAGATAGTTTTAGTAATTATCATTTCCAAGAAGAAGTGTTAAAAGATACTATTAACTTTGATTATATTTTATACAAAGGTAGGGCGGTATCAAGAAACGCCATAAAACTTTTAGAAATTATGGGTTATGATAAAGACATAGTAAAAAAAGCTGAAGATATGGCTTTAGATTTTGTTACTAATGGCAAGTGGAAAAGCTTGAAAATCTAATATTCATATGATAATATTTAGAGTAATGCAATTTAAGAAAACTAAGGAGGAAGTATCATGTCACAAAATGTATATGATATATTAAAAGAGCGTGGTTTTATTGAACAAACAACGCATGAAGAAGAAATAAGAGAATTATTAGGTAAAGAAAAAGTTACTTTTTATATAGGTTTTGATGCAACAGCAGATAGTTTAACAGCAGGACATTTTTTAACTGTAATGGCTATGATGCATATGCAAAAAGCAGGGCATAGACCAATTGCTCTTCTAGGTGGTGGAACTACTATGATTGGTGATCCTAGTGGAAAGTCTGATATGAGAAATATGATGACAAGAGAAACTATAGATCATAATGCAAAGTGTTTTAAAGAACAACTATCAAAGTACATAGATTTTTCTGAAGGCAACGCAATTGTAGAAAACAATGCTGATTGGTTGTTAGAACTTAATTATGTAGAGTTTTTAAGAGAAGTAGGTGTACATTTTTCGGTTAATAGAATGTTGACTGCTGATTGTTATAAACAAAGAATGGAAAAAGGACTAACATTTTTTGAATTCAACTATATGTTAATGCAATCTTATGATTTCTGGAAACTTAATAAAATGCACAATTGCGTTTTGGAATTAGGTGGAAACGATCAATGGTCTAACATTATTGGAGGAGTTGAATTAATTAGAAAAAAAGAACAAAAACCAGCTTTTGGTTTAACTTTCAAATTATTAACAACTAGTGAAGGCATAAAGATGGGTAAAACCATGAAAGGTGCTGTTTGGCTAGACAAAGAAAAAACTTCTCCTTATGAGTTTTACCAATACTGGAGAAATATAGAAGATGTAAAAGTAGAAGAATGTCTTGGACTTCTTACATTTCTACCTATGGATGAAGTTAGAGAATTAGGAAGCTTAAAAGATGAAAAAATCAATAAAGCTAAAGAAGTATTAGCTTTTGAAGTTACAAAGATTGTTCATGGTGAAGAGGAAGCTGTTAAAGCTAAAGAGGCTTCTATTGCTCTGTTTTTAAACGGTGCAAACGCTAAAGACGCACCAACTACTTTTTATGAAACTAGCGAGTTAGAAAAAGGTATAGATATAATGAGCATTTTAGTTGCAACAAAACTTGCACCTACTCGCTCTGAGGCAAGAAGATTAATAACTCAAGGCGGAGTAACTATTAATGATATTAAAGTTACTGACATTGATCAGTTAATCACACTTGATAACATGGATAAAGAAGGTGTGATTATGATTAAAAAAGGGAAAAAAGGTTACCATCAAATAAAAGCAAAATAAAGGAGATTCTATGGGAACAATGAATTTTACACAAGCAACTATTTATTATATTTGTTTGTTTATAGTTATTATGGCAATTGCATTTTTAGGAATAAAAGTTGGGATG
>CAZIGN010000170.1:0-3280 GCA_964538805.1 uncultured Lachnospiraceae bacterium | reverse complement strand
AATAAAAGAATCAAACCAACAGGGCAAATAATCTCGCAAAATGTTATTTTTTGGCGCTACTTTATAATAATTCTATATTGTAGTTGGCATTTTTCTATCAACGCAGTTATTCATCTGAACCATCACCGACTCATGAATATTCACAAATTAGGCTCATTCATATTTTTTAACATCAAGACAAAGAAAAAGCAGTGTTATTTAGATGTAAATAAGAATAAATTAACTAAACTTGCAGGATATAATGCCATACCGTTGAAAGAAAAAATGCTCTGAAGAAAGTTGGTATCAGTAAAAATATTACTGTACATTCGTTGCGTCATTCGTTTGCCACGCATCTATTGGAGTCTGGCACCGATTTGCGATATATTCAGGAGCTACTGGGTCACGCCAGTAGTAAAACAACTGAAATTTATACCCATATGACAACAAAAGGATTTGATCAGATAAAGAACCCGTTGGATAATCTTGATATATAAGAAAACAAACTATGAAGAGTAATTTTGAAGTACTGTATGCGCAATTGCATAAAAAACAGACAATTTTCATAAAGTACTTATAATATGAATATTATAAAAACAAACAGGAAGCATATATGAAATGTATACGCAATACAATTGCGTATACACAAACGTTGGCGGTAATTTTAACAGACCCCGGTAAATACAATTAGTTTTTTTACATTTGATACTGAAAAAATACATGAAATATGAAATCGACCCTGACAAAAATTGACTTAAAGGAGTTAAAGTTAGACCTTAACAACCCACGTTTTGCTGAACTTTACAGTGGTAGTGAAAATGAAGACGAATTAATTGAATATCTATTATATAGTGAATCAGCAGAAGACGTTGCACAGGGAATTGATAACGCAGGTGAGTTCTACCCAGATAGACCATTATGGGTGATTCAGGAGGATGGACACTATTTAGTAAAAGATGGGAACAGAAGATGTGCTGCTGTAAAGGCTCTCAATCATCCTTCAAAATATGGTATGGAATTGCCTAAACATAATTTTACTGAACTTCCAGTTCTTCTATATAAAAAAGAAGAAGATATTAATACTCGAATCCTACAAGAACACACAAATAGTTTATTTAGAGAATGGGATAGAATTGCTAAAGCTCTTGAAGTTTTTAAATTGTATTCTTCTGGTAGTTCATTGGAAAATATGAAAGAAATTGACTCGCAACCCTCTCAATTAATAAAGCTTGCAAGTTTTTATTATAGTGCTGTGAAAATTGCAGGAGACGATTTAAAAAAACTATTAAGACGTGGTAGAGGAAAAAGTGGAGGCAAAACAATAATCTTTGAACGTTTATTCAGTTATTCCAAACAATGTGGATATTCGTTCCGCAATAAACCTTCATATAAATTACTAATTAAAGATAATGCTTTATTCGATACATATATAAAAGCCCTTGTTCGATTCCTTCAAGAAAATCCAAAAACAAAAACTCAAGATGTTGACAAGGATAAAGCAAAGTTTTTAGATAAATTAAAACCATATGGCTTCCCTCCTGAAAAGCCAAAAAAAGAAGATAGTTCCCAAAATACTCCTTCCGATAGAAACACAACTGCAAGTGATACAAGTGTAAGTAATTCACCAACAAATTTAAGGGACAATAACGGGCCTGATGCACAAAACATAGCAAATGAAGATAATTCTAGTAAATCCAGGACAAATTCAACACCGAATGCCGACAGTAATAATGGACAAAATAAAGGGGCAACAAGATATAGCGTAAAACATAAACCATCCTTAAAAAGAAAACAGATACCATCTGCATTAAAGAAATTAATTGATGAATGCTATAGTTTAGATGAAAATAATTTTGCAAATGCAAAAACTGCACTAACTAGGGTGACACTTGAATGTACATTGAAATATGTTGTTGAAAATACTAATAAACCAAACGGTAAACCAATAAAGTCTTCAAATTATTTCAATTCAGCGTTTAAAGACCGAAAAGGAATTCCTTTAACTTACACTAATTTTGATACTTTAAAAGCTAAATTTACAGAATTAATTACAGACGTAGGTATAAAAAAAGCATTTGAAGATTTTGACATACAAAACCCACATCAAATAATTCATAATTATAGAGTTGCAGCAGTTCCTGTGAATGCTAAAGCCCTTTGCGATAATCTCATAGATTTATTAGAGTTTATGTTGCAAGAAGAAGCTGATTTATATAACTCATTAGATTCAACCAAGCTTTAAATATGTTTTATTCACCACTACGATATCCAGGAGGCAAAAACAAGTTAGCTGCCTTTATTGCTAAAATATGTATCGACAATAATATTAATGGTCATTATATTGAACCATATTCAGGTGGAGCATCAGTGGCTTTATACCTACTGCTAGAAGGGTTTGTTAAAAAAATAACCATAAATGATAAAGACCGTTCAATTTATGCATTTTGGTATTCGGTTTTAAACAATACTACACTTTTTTGTGAGCGAATAAGAGATGTAGAAATCTCTATTGAAGAGTGGAGAAAACAAAAGTCAATCCAAACAAATAAGGAAACGGTGAATTTATTTGATTTGGGATTTTCTACATTTTTTTTGAATCGCACAAATAGGTCTGGGATAATAAATGGAGGGCCAATTGGTGGTATTGAACAAAACGGAAACTATAAGATTGATTGCAGGTTTAATAAGAATGACCTCATAGATAGAATAAGAGTAATAGCATCAAGAAAAAAAGATATTAGACTTTATAAAAAAGATGCAATAAAATTGATTCAACAAATTCAAGAAGAATCAAACAATAGTAATGCAATATTCTATTTTGACCCTCCTTATTTCTTAAAAGCTAGTTCTTTATATTTAAATCACTACAAACATGATGACCATAAGGCCGTAAGTGATAGTATAAAAAATATAAAAAATATAAAATGGTTGATTTCATACGACAATGTTCCTGAGATAATCAATCTATATTCAGAATGTCAAATGAAAGAATTTTCCTTTAAGCATACCGCTTATAAAGTTAGAACAGGCAAAGAAGTTTTGTTTTTCAGTAACAAAATAAAACAACCTGATATTGCTAATTATAATCCTCTTAAATTTAAATTGGACAAAGAAAAAACTACCGCCAACATCGTGTATAGTGCATTTGGCGGATAGTGCTAATTTCGAGGGTGTTACATCTAATGATCTTTGTACCGGTTCGACAGGTTCGTGCTTTGAATCGCCAAACGACACCATACACGTAACCGTTATCGCTCAGTGTAAAAAACGAAACCGAACAAAAAAACAGAGATTAAGAAAT
>CAZIGN010000169.1:2083-3313 GCA_964538805.1 uncultured Lachnospiraceae bacterium | reverse complement strand
AACAAATAAAGAAAAATCAATTCTTTTTTTGCTTCTAATATTTTTAAGCTTTTCTATGATTAATATTAAAGAAATAGCTAGTAAAGAAATATTAAATCAAGAAACACTAATAAATGAAACCGAAAATACGTTTACTAATAGTCTAACTAAAATGGAATATGAATTTTCGGTGAAAGGCTATCCAACATTTACATTTCCGATAAACAGAAATGAGATGTTTAAATATAACGTATCTATATCTAATTACATTAGTGAAAAAGATGAAGAGATAAAGTATGATATGACTTTAGGAGATATCTTGTTTTCGCCATTTTCTTACTATAAGATACCAGGTGTTAGTAATACTAATGTGCTAGGAGAAGATTCAGCAAACATGGTGCCACAAGGAATGTGTGCAATGGATGAATTTATTCTTGTATCAGCATATGATGGTGATAATAAATCAAATAATTCAGTAATATATGTTCTTAGAAAAGGAACTGGTGCACTAATAACTACTTTGGTTTTAGATAGTAAGACACATGCAGGGGGCTTAGCATATGATGGTAAATATGTATGGATAGCAAATAGTACCAGAAAATCAATGCTCGTTCTAAAGAAAGAAAATATATTAGATATAGTTAAGTTTGCAAGGCTTAATTATGTATATTCGGTTGCAATTCCAACTTACCAAGAAGTAAAGTTAGAACACAATGCTAGTTTTTGTACATATTACGAAAACAAACTATGGGTTGGAGTTTTTAGTTCTACTAAAAGCAGTGAAGCCTATAGTTATAGAATAATAGAAAAAGATGATGATATACAATTAATAAGTCAAGAAAAGATAGAACTACCTATAAATACACAAGGGATAAGCTTTTTTAAAGAGGGTATGAGAACATACATAATGATTTCTAATTCTTATGGTAGAAGAGCAAATTCAAAACTGTTCATACATCAAATTGATAATTATTATATTTCTACAAAAGATGACAAAGGTGAAAGCGTTATCAATAAAAGTAGGGATTTTAGAACAATAGATATACCGCCTATGTCAGAACAAATTATTGTAGAAGATAATTATGTATTTGTGTTATTTGAGTCTGCCGCAAACATATTCTTGCAGCCAGAATTAAAAAATTATTTACTCTATGGAAGAGTGACAAAACCTATAGACAAAATATGTATATTTGATAAAGAAAAGCTTGTGAGATATGAAGATGAAGTTGAAGTAGAAGAAGAAAAGCTTAT
>CAZIGN010000169.1:0-1983 GCA_964538805.1 uncultured Lachnospiraceae bacterium | reverse complement strand
ATGAAGTTGAAGTAGAAGAAGAAAAGCTTATGAGATATGAAGTTGAAGTTGAAGAAGAAAAAAAGCGTTTTGAGGATGACGCAGTAGGGGGTGAAGTTATTGAATAAACAAAAAAGTCTTAATAAACAAATATATTTAGCGGGTGTAATAATGATACTTTGTGTACTTGCACCATTTGTGCTTTTTTATGATACTACTTATAACAAAGCTAGTTTTTATTTTTTACATGATGCACTTATAGACTTAATTGTCTACACTAAGAGCCCTATTATGTTTATTGAATCAGGAATAGTATTTTTGATATATTTAACTTGCCTTTTTATTAATGTTTTAGGTGCGGCCATTACAATGTTTGCTATAAAATTTAAAAAAGGAATCAATGAAAGTAATGTACATTTCTTTATGAAAATTTATAAATTAGCAATACTTTCTGATGTAATTATTCTGTTTTTATATATTGAAACTAATTCAAATGATTTTGAGACAGGAGTACAATTACCATCAATAGGTTGGGTAATAAGTGTAATTGTTTCTTGTTACATGATAATTAAAATAAAAAAAACAATTCATCAAGAAGTTGATAAAAAGAAATATGTTCCTATACTAATAAAAATAAGTATGTTTATTTGTATGTCATTACCATTAATAATGAGTAATACTGAATATGATGAATACAGTATAATGTATGGTGGTCAAGTTTCTAAATTTATATTAAATTCATACAGAGGAATAATACATGATTTGATTTTGAATTTTGAAATAAGATACATATTTTTGCTAGTAGCATTTTTGCTGCTTGGTTTATGGGTTTTTATTAATCTTAGACAATTAAATACTTATGTAAATGATTGTATTTATAATACAGCAAAGTTAAGTTATAAAAGATGCAGGTTGGTTTTTTATATTAATATAATTACAATGTTAGTTGTAATAGCTTTGGGATTTATGATAGATACATATATAACCGTATTTGGAGCGATTTTTTTAATTTTAAATCTTTATTTATTAATCAGAAAAATATAAGAAGAAGGTATTGGTGAAAATGGAAAAACTGACAAAACAAGATGTATTAAAAATACAAGAAGAGATAACAAAACGCAAATTAGAAGTAAGACCAAAAGCTATAAAAGCAGTAAAAGAAGCGAGGGAACATGGGGACTTAAGTGAAAACTTTGAATACTATGCGGCAAAAAAAGATAAAAATAAAAATGAAGCAAGAATTAGATATTTAGAAAGACTTTTAAAATCTGCAACAATTATAGAAGATAATACAAAAGAAGATGAAGTAGGTCTTTATAGTAAAGTAGAAGTTGAATTTGCTGATGATAAAACAACTGAAGAATATAAGATAGTCACATCAATAAGAGGAGATTCTTTAAAAGGATTAATTAGTATAGAATCTCCTCTAGGTAAGGCATTGTTAAATAAAAAAGCTGGTGATGTTGTTAATGTAAAGGTAAATGATAACATTAGTTATGAGTTACTAATAAAAAACGTAGTAAAAACTGTTGATGATGGCAGCGATGATATAAAAAGCTATTGATTTGAAACTGTTTCAAAAGGCCATGCTGTAATTCCGCCAAAGTCATAGACATTTGTGTAGCCTAGACTTACTAATGTTTTAGCTGCAATATTACTTCTTCTACCAGTTCTGCAATAGATTAAAATCAAAGAGTCTTTATCAATTGGTAAGGATTCTTTTTTTTCTTCGATTTCTGTATAAGGAATAAGTACGGCGCCTTCTATATGAGCTTCATCAAATTCGTATTGAGTTCTAACATCTAACAAGAAATATTCTTCATTAGAATCCATAAGTTCTTTAGCTCTATCAGCTTTGATGATGGAAAAACCTAGCTCGTTAGAAGTGTTATTTGTTACCTTAGCGGTTGTTTTAGCATCATTAGTGTCGTCAACATTAGTAGTACATGAACTTAGTATAAATATAAATGCTATTAATATTATTGTTGGTATGAAAAATCTTTT
>CAZIGN010000168.1:1306-3332 GCA_964538805.1 uncultured Lachnospiraceae bacterium | reverse complement strand
GAAACAACTATTGAGGGAGAAAATATGCCTAACCAGTCAGTTTTCGATATTGGTTGGACAATTTCTGACAGAGAGGGAAACATTCTAAAAACTCGTTCTTATATCGTGGAAGAATTTAAGTACCAAGCATTGCATAGAAGAAAAGCTTTTTTAGTTGATAGCGGTGCCGTTAGTAGTCAAGTATATTTTACTAAGCTACTTGATAACACTATTAAAGTTATGGAATGGAAATATATCATGGGACAATTAAAACGGGATTGCATCAAGTTCAACGTTGAGTTTATCGGGGCTTATAACCTAGGTTTTGATAAAAGAGTAATCGAGAAAACAAGCTTTTTCTTCAGTGGAAAAGAGTTCGACTTTTTCGATAATTATTTCTTGATTGACTTATATCATGTTAGTGCCTACACAATTCTCAATACTGAAAAATATAAAAAGTTTGCTAAGGAACATGGCCTATATACTGAAAAAGGCAATATTCAAACGGGGGCGGAATCTTGTTTCAAATATCTAACGAACAATCTAAACTATGTTGAGGAGCATACCGCTTTCCAAGACAGTTACGATGAGACAATTATCTTACATAAATTATTAAACCAAAAAGAAAAAATTGAGCTTCATGCCTTTTCAATCAATCAACAAGCATGGCGGATTGTAAACGAAAAAGACTAGGAAAAAAGGGCTTATGCCCTTTCCTAGCTAGTTTCAAAAATGAGAGAAATTTAATTTTGATTTAATGAAATTATTACTTGAAATAATATCAAAAAAATAGTATAATATATATATAGAAAGGAATGATATTATATGAAAACACACTTTAACAATGGAAAAAGAATTTTAGCTAAGGATTGGAAAGAGATTGATAAGATGGTAGAAAAGTTAGGGTTGTCCATAGATGAAGCGATAAATTTAAGAGAGTTTGACAAAGAAGAAGCAGACAAAGCAGACCAATTCGAAATCGAACAAAAAGAAGCAAAGAAAAAACCAAAGGCAAAAGGCATAACAGATGAAGAAATAAAAGAATTATTTGAAAATGTCATTTCAATAGCTTTTAAGGACAAGCAATTTCAGAACAAAGATTTTCATAAGCTAGTTGCTGACAAGTATTCAAATCGGCAAACACCGTCAAGGCTCAAGAAACTAGTCAATTTAGGATTATTAGAAGATTTAGGTGGAACGCCTAAAACTTATCAAATCGCAAAAGAAAAATAAGATTAGGGCTTGTAAAGCCCTTTTCTATATGCTATAATTAGTTATAGGGTTAAGGAAGGGTGATAAAAATGAGTAAGTACAAATCTAAAATTTATGAAATAGGAGATGTTTTACAAAGTCCAGAAGGAAAGATTTTCAAGGTTTTAAATACTGAAATATGCAATAGATATACACTAAAAAACGAGGAAGGAAAACGAGTTTCAACTATACAGAAAAAAGTAGAAACTTCTTTCACAAAAATAGGCTAGGGGGCTTTCCCCTATGCCTTGAGGGCGTAAAAACCCTTTTTTCTTTTTTTTATTTAGTGGTTGACAAGCCATAACTTTATATGGTATAATGAGGTGATGGATAATTTTCATCGCAAACGGCCCGAAATTTTATCATAAAAAAGGGCTGTTGTCAAGAAAAAAGTTTGAGAAAATGAGAAATTTCTCATAAACCTTGACTTCCTAAAAGTCAACCCCTTTGCTCAATTATGAGAGAACAATAAGAGAATTATGAGAAAACTTTTACTTTACATTATATCACGATATGATATAATAAGAGTATAGAAAGGGAGGGGAACAAAAATGAACTACAAAAAAATTGAACAAAATGCTTTTGAGTTAGTGAAAAAATATGATATTGAATCGGCTAGGGAATTTTTGAGCGATGTGGAAAATGAAGGGCTTGTGTATTATATAACAAACTTTAGAACTCCATTTGATGATGACGAAATTTTTAAAAAAGGCTTAAAACTACCATTTTTCGAGGCAATAACTTTCTTACAAAATGTTTTAGAAAAATGTGAGATAATGCTTGACGAATCAGAAAA
>CAZIGN010000168.1:0-1206 GCA_964538805.1 uncultured Lachnospiraceae bacterium | reverse complement strand
TGATATACTATGTATATAGTAAGGAAACAAAAAAACTTTTAAAAAGGTGGAAAACGAAAATGAAAAAATCAATTATTTTAACAGACTTAGATGGAACACTTACAAGAAAAAGCTTGGTACTCTCTCATGCCGGTTTCTTGATTGAACAAGGAATCATAAAGGATAATGGTAGTTATAAGGCTTGGCTATCAGATATTAAAAATGAAAGCTTGATTGTAGAAGTTGCTCAAAACTACAGGAATGAGATTATCGGCATGAGCATAGAATCATTATTCGCTAAAAAATTTGTTAAAGAATTTTACGATAAAAAAAGTAATTGGTATTCTACAATGAATCTATTAAAAGAACACAAGGAAAGAGGTTCTCGAGTTATTCTAATTACAGGTTCAAGTGATTTTCTTGTAAAAGAATTAGCTGAAATTTTAGATGTTGAGTTTTTCGCTAGTGAATACGAGTTTGACAAAGATGGTATTTTTACAGGCAATGTAAGAGGAATGTTTAATAAAGAACAAAAGTCTTTATGCCTTGAGGATATTGACTTAGGTTATCACAATGAGGTTGAGGTTGAGGCTTGGGGCGATACAATGAGCGATAGTGCTTTATTCGCTTACGGTGATTATAACATCTTAGTTGACCCATCAAAAGAAACTCTTATCAACATAATAAATGATGGTGTTAAAATTGATGAAGTAATAACAAGATAAAAAAATATCATGAAAGGTTCGAAAGAGCCTTTCTATTTTTTTGCATTGATATGATAATTAATTATTTCACAAAGTCCATACAAAAAGTTTGTGAAATATTTAACTATAATGATTATAAAAAAATATATTGTCACTAATTAAATATTTCACAAACTCGGTTTTTAGATAGGTGATCGTCTTGTGAAATATTTCACAATAGACTTGCTCAAGAAAAATTGATAGTATATTTTTTTATAATGTTGCCGAAAACGGTCCGAAATTTTACCACAAAAAATGGGCTGTGTCAAGAAAAATTTTTAAAATTATTAGAATTTTTTAATGTATATTGACTTCCCGAAAGTATAGGGGGCATTTAATTATACCAATAGCAAGGAAAAGATAAGAGCATAAAATAATATACTGTTAAGGTTATATTATATTCTATGCTATTTATTATACTGGGCTCGCTACTAAATGAGAAAACACTGAGAGAATTATGAGAAAACTCTTACTTTACATTCTC
>CAZIGN010000167.1:0-3357 GCA_964538805.1 uncultured Lachnospiraceae bacterium | reverse complement strand
AAAGCTCGCAGCTTGGAGGCATTTAGTGATGGAATTTATCAAAAAGAATATAGTAACAACATTATTAATTGCATTACTTGCTTTTTTTATGGTGGTTGTCGTTATAATGCAACTAAGTAAAGATGAGGTAGGGCCAACTATTAATTTTAATGAGGACATTGTATTTACATCTATTCCTTCAAGCAATCAAGATTATTTGCAAGGAGTAACAGCATACGATAAAGAAGATGGTGATGTAACAGATACATTAAACATTGAGTCAGTAGTTGAAATTGATAAGAATTTAAAAGTCAGAGTAATATATGTAGCTTCAGATAAAAGTAACAACATTACAAAAAAGATTAGATTCATATCTATAAAAGGCGATGGAACAAAAGAACCATCATCTGATCAAGAAGAAACAACAAGTGAAGAAGAAACAACAAATAATCCGGAAGAAACTACAAAAGGTGAAGAAGAATCAACTTCTGATAACATAGACATTCCTGTAGTTCAGACAGAAAAACCAATACTTACATTAACAACTAACGAATTAAAGATAAAGCTTAATCAAGAAGTTAACTTGTTATCATATGTTAAGGACATAACTGATGATAAAGATACAAGAGAAGAATTGTTTAAAAGAATATCAATAGTCGGGGAATACAACGCACAAGTTGTAGGCAATTATGAAATTAAGTATTTTGCTATGGATTCTGATGGTAACACATCGGATTTGGTTGTTTTTAATTTAACTGTAGAAGAAGAAATAATTTCATAATAATGTTGGGAGTATCAAAGTAAAAAGAAAGGTGGAAATTTAAGATGAAGTTAATAGGTTTTAGAAAGAGCTGGAATTTAAGAGCATTACTACTACTTGTATTTGACATAATTATAATCAACTTCTCGTCATTTTTTGCTCTATGGATGAGATTTGATTTTGTGTACTCAAGAATCAACAGTAATTACATAACAAGCGTTATTAATTACATGCCAGTTCATACAGGTGCTACGGTGCTTGTTTTTGTGTTGTTTAGACTTTATCATAGCTTATGGAGAAGTGCTAGTGTTAATGAGATGATATACATTATCTGGGCACATATAGGTTCGTTTGCTTTATTGGTATATGGAATGAATCAAATGGATTATAACATGCCAAGAAGTTATTATTTTCTAAGCATTTTTATTCAAATGTTTCTAATAACAGGTTTGAGATTTGGTTACAGAATAATCAGAAGAATCGCTATGAAGATACCAACAGGAATGAAAAAAGAAAATGTAATGATAATTGGTGCTGGCGAAGCTGGAAGGGTAATAATAAAAGAGATATTAAATAGCCATGATATGGCATACAATATAAAGTGTTTAATAGATGATGACAATCAAAAAGTTGGAAGATTCATAAACGGTATTCAAGTTGCAGGTACAAAAGATTCAATACTTGAAGTTTGTAAAAAGTATAGTATAGATCTTATAATTCTTGCAATTCCAACAGTAAGTAGTGAAGCAAAAAGAGATATATTACAGATATGTAAAGAAACAAGCTGCGAATTAAAGATACTACCTGGAATGTACCAGTTAATAAATGGGCAGGTATCTACACAGATGCTAAGATCAGTAGAGATTGAAGATTTGCTAGGAAGAGAGCAGATAAAAGTCAATCTTTCTAACATAATGTCATATGTAAGTGACAAAACAGTATTAGTAACAGGTGGCGGTGGTTCTATAGGAAGCGAGCTTTGCAGACAGATAGCCACATTTGCCCCGAAAATGCTTATCATATTTGAAATATATGAAAACAGTGCATATGAGATACAAAATGAATTAAAAAGAAGATATCCTGAGCTAGACCTAAAAGTTCTTATAGGGTCAGTTCGTAATACTAATAGAGTTGATGATATATTTGCAACTTACAAGCCAGATATAGTTTATCATGCGGCAGCACACAAACATGTTCCTTTAATGGAAGATAGTCCAAATGAAGCGATAAAGAATAATGTATTTGGAACCTATAAAGTTGCAAGTGCAGCACATAGATACAAAGCAGAAAAGTTCGTCTTAATATCAACAGATAAAGCTGTAAACCCAACAAATATTATGGGTGCATCAAAAAGAATGTGCGAGATGGTGGTGCAAATGTTTAGCCGAAAATCAGACACAGAATTTGTAGCTGTAAGATTTGGTAACGTGTTAGGGAGTAACGGTAGTGTAATACCGCTCTTTAAAAAGCAGATAGAAGAAGGTGGACCTGTAACAGTTACACATAAAGACATCATAAGATATTTTATGACAATATCTGAAGCCGTATCGCTAGTTCTTCAAGCGGGCTACTTTGCTAAAGGCGGTGAGATCTTCGTACTTGATATGGGTGAACCAGTAAAGATAGTAGATATGGCAAATAATCTAATAAAACTATCAGGATATACTCCAGGAGTAGACATTAATATTGAATTTACTGGACTTCGTCCAGGAGAAAAGTTATATGAAGAACTCCTAATGGATGAAGAAGGACTAGAAGAAACACCTAACAAATTGATATTCATAGGGCAACCTATTGATATAGACTTTGAAGCATTTGAGCAAGAACTAGAAAGACTAAGAGTACTTGTAAGAGAAGAAGCTAAAGACATTAAAGATATAGTCGCTAGAATAGTTCCAACTTACAAGAGAAAAACAAAGAGTAAAGTAGTACAAGTTGACTTTAACAATAGAAAGATAATATAGCTATGGATTATGAAGACAAACTATACATTTACTGCGTGTATTGCAAATCAGGTTTTGAAGAATATGTTGCAAATGCTATAAAAATTAAATTGAATGTTGAAGTTTTTTTTCCTTGTAAACAAATGAAAGAAAAAAGAAAAGGCGAATGGCAGGTTAAAGAAAAGCCTATAACCCCTGGATATATCTTTATATATTCGAAAAAAAAATTGGCTTTTGAAAAAGATATGAACATTACTAATCTTTATAAGATACTTCAATATGAAGATAAAACAAAAGAATTAATAGGACAAGATTACGAATATGCCCTTTTAATATATAAACACAGTGGCTGCCTAGAGACTTCTAAAATTATGACAAGTGGAAGTGAAGTCAGAATAATAGATGGACCACTTAAGAATCTTAATGGTAAGATAATTAAACTAGACAAGCACAAAAAAAAGGCCTGGATAGAAACGGTCTTTTTTAATGAGTTAACAACGATAACACTAGGAGTTGAATTCCTAGAAGAACTAACCCCTAAAGCTTAATAATATAAATCATCGCCAAGCGCGTGTTTAGAAAACTTAAGCAGCATAAACTAAAAAAGCATGGAGTAAGAATACTGCATGGATGGCGAAGCCATGGGAAAAATGGGTTAGGGAAAAAGATAAAGAG
>CAZIGN010000166.1:0-3392 GCA_964538805.1 uncultured Lachnospiraceae bacterium | reverse complement strand
CATAAAGTCCATAGTCACAGGTACAGTAATTCTTTTAGCTAATTCACACATAAAGAACACCCCACCTTTTAACACGCAAATCAAATGAACTTCTTTGCCTTCATAGTCTTTACTAATCTGTTTTCCTAGTTCTTCTATCTTTTTGTCAACTTCTTTTTCAGATATCAGTTCTTTAATTGTTGTTGCCATAGTTGTTCTCCTCTTTTTCATATGTAATTTTTATTATTTTTTCTGTGTTGCCTGTAATCTTGCAATCTTCGCTTATTCTATAACCAACTATCCAACAAATCTTATTACCCTTTGCTAGCAAAATAATCTCATCTCTTTTTTCTCTAGGTACTTTCTGGTCAATAAAATAATCTTTCAGCTTCTTTTTATCACCATTTGAATTAGTAATAAAATAATCACCTGCTTTTCTGTTTCTAAAAAATAAATCACCAATCAGTATATCATAATCCATATATTTCGTATAGGTTTGTGAGTCATTTTTAAGATTGATTTTATTATTCTTTAACATTTCTTTGTCAATCATTTCAATGATGAACTTACCTTTTATACATTCTTTCTCATATATACCTTCACCACTTACTTGAATATAAGTTTCTTTTTCTGATATTTTTTCTGATTTAATTTTTATCACTATTCCTTCATATTTTTTTACTGCTACAAGGTTATATGGCAACTCTACAACTTTCCCTACAGTCTTATCAAACAATTCTAATACACTTTGTATATGTACAAATGTAATATCTTTAAGTTTTCCTGCCATTAACTCTATGGTTTTTTTAACGATTTCTTTTTTAATAAATTCTTCTTCTTTTTCAAATTCATTTTTCGGAATATAAAAATCATTGTCTTCATTTGATTTTAGAGATTTACTGAGGTCAATATATTTTTCAAAGGTTTTGTTTACTATCTTATTTAAAAATTCTTCTGCTAATTTTAGTTGATCACCAAAAACATTAATATGCTCAACCACCTTTTCATTAATATTATCTTTTATGTAAGGAATTACATTGTTTCTGATTTTGTTTCTGGTATACTCATCGGTCAAATTAGATAAATCAGTCCTATATTCTTGATTTATCAACTCTAAATATTCTATAATTTCATCCCTTGTAGTCTTTATAAGAGGACGAATAATATTATCTCTTACTACACTTATTCCTGTTGCCCCTTTTATACCTGTTCCTCTTATAAGATTATGCAATATTGTTTCTGCATTATCATTAGCATTATGAGCTACCGCAATCTTGTAATTTGTATATTTTTTGCCAATTTCTTCAAAAGCATTATATCTAAGTTCTCTAGCCACTTCTTCTATAGATTGTTTTTTTTCTTTTGCTATCTTTTCCACATCAAAGCTGTATTCGTAGTGTTCAAATCCACATTTTTCCATTAAACTTGCAACAAATTGTTGATCCTTTAGCGCTTCTTCTCCCCTTAAATTGTGATTTATATGTACTCCAACAACAGTAAATCCCATTTGCTTTCTAAGCCTTTCTAAAAGCTTTAACAGGCATACAGAATCAGCGCCACCGGATATTCCGATAATGACGCTGTCATTTTTGTTTATCAAGTTATTATTGTTTACAAAATATTTAAAATCTTCAAAAACATCTCTCATTTTACACCTGCATTTAAGTTATAATCTTTAATCTAATTAAGCAAATAAACCTGGTTATTCGCCAGGTTTAAGTAATATTTCATTTGGATACATAAGTCCAAGTTTTTTTGCCATCTCTTCTATGTACATATCAGTTTGCATATAAATTCTACGCTCTTCTAATTCTTTTAGTCTTTCTTCTTGCACTTCTTTTATCTCTTTTAATTCATTTTCACGCGCCCTAAGATGATCTAATGTTTCATTAGAACTTTGAACTTTTATTCCTATAATAACAGCAAATGCAACTACAAATAATGCAACTATTATAGTCCCTATTCTATTTGATTTTTTACGCTTTTTAACCTTGTTTGCTAATGCCCTTTTGTGAGTACTGCTATATCTTTTATTAGCCATATTATTCACCATATATTCTAAGTATTATGTTTTAATTATATATGTTTATTTATACTATATTTTAGCTGTTTTTACAAGTCTTTATACATATCCCTTACCTCTTCTTTTTTTGAAGAATCAACTATTTTAAGGACTTCTATTTGCATATTTCTTGTTCCAAACTGTATCTCTATTCTGTCGCCTATTTTAACTTCCGAAGATGCTTTTGCTACTTTATCATTTATCAGAACTCTTCCTGCATCACAAGCTTCATTGGCAATCGTTCTTCTTTTTATAACTCTGGCAACTTTTAAATATTTGTCTAATCTCATATTATTATACATTCCTTTCGCCTTAATTAGCTCACCTAAGAATACTAAAACTTTGGCATTTAAGCTTTACGCCCAAGACTTTTTATACTAAAACAATAGGACTGCCCACTAATTATCTTAGTAAGACAGTCCCACCTTTACTCTTTTGGATTATCCATCTGAATAAAATTAGCTATTGATTGTATCTTTTAAAGCTTTTCCTGCTTTAAATTTAGGTGCTTTTGAAGCAGCGATCTTCATAGACTTTCCAGTCTGTGGATTTCTTCCTTCTCTAGCAGCTCTTTTTGCAACTTCAAATGTGCCAAATCCAACTAATTGAACTTTGTCACCTTTCTTTAATTCTTCAGTTACAACATCAATAAAAGCTTTTAACGCCTTTTCAGAATCTTTTTTTGATAATTCTGCTTGTGCAGCAATTGCTGCTACTAATTCAGCTTTGTTCATGGATAAACTCCTCCTCTGCATGTAATATTATATAATTTTACCACAATTGTGGTTACGAATGGCTTTTTCGCCCTCATGTTTATTTATATACTTTTTGAGTGGCTTTGTCAAGAAAATTCGCCTATTTTATAGGCTTAACAAGGCTTTTAAGCATAATAATTATAATTTTTTCAGACATTTTCCATTCTACTGACAGTATGTGACGTAACGATTCATTATATTGCATGTTTTCGGGTTGTTTTATTTTGTTAAATAGCTGCTTAATGCGTACACTTCTTTGCCATTATAGATTAATCTTGACCAACCATTGCTAGTTGTAGCTGTTCTATCCAAATAATTTCCTGCCACTAATTCACCAACAATTGAATTGTCTCCATTAATAGTAGATGGTTCGCTTCTAAGATTTACAACTTCTTTTGCTGTAACTTTATCACTTATAGGTGTCACTTGATAACTTATTTCTCCTACTATTATCGTTTCTATTTCGCTTGTTGGTTTTTCCATCTCTAAATCAGTTGTCAAAAGAGAGGTTACTGCATATACAACTTTTCCATTATATAAAAGCTTAGACCATCCATTACTTCCAATTCCAGTTCTTTTTACTTTCGTTCCATTTA
>CAZIGN010000165.1:0-3407 GCA_964538805.1 uncultured Lachnospiraceae bacterium | reverse complement strand
CCCCTTTCGTTTAATATATTCACTATATTATATTATATTATATTATTCAATGCTTTTTTCAAACTCTCTAAACTTTTTTCTAATACCTTTCTTGAGGTAGCAACATTTATCCTCTGATAATTTACTCCTGTTTCTCCAAACATTTCACCGTTATCAAGCCATAGTTTTGCTTTATTTACTATCAAATCCTCTAATTTATCTTTGCTCATATTAAGATTTTTAAAGTCAATCCAAACAAGGTATGTTCCTTGTGTATTTATAACTTTTAGATCTTTAATGTTGTTTTTAATATATTCATTTACAAATTCAATATTCGCTTTAATATAATTGTATACAGCTTTATACCATGAATATCCATCCTTATAAGCTGCTTTACAAGCTATTAAACCTATTATATTGGGTTGGCTATATCCATATGAATTGAGCGTTTTTTTGAATTTATTTCTAAGCGTTGCGTTACTGATAAATATATTTGAAAACTGTAATCCTGCAAGATTAAAGGTTTTACTTGGCGATGTACAAGTAATTGTTATTCCCTCAAACTCTTTACTTATTCCTGCAAAAACTATATGGCTTCCTTCGAATACGAAATCTGCATGAATTTCATCACTTACTACTAACACCTTGTGTTTTAAACATATCTTACCAAGTTTTATAAGTTCTTCTTTTTTCCACACTCTTCCGACCGGATTGTGTGGATTAGATAGTATAAATAATTTAACCTTTTCGTTAATAATTTTTTCTTCAAAATCATCAAAATCTATAGAATACTTGCCTTTATCATCTACCTTTAATCTATTATCAACGACTTTTCTCTTTGTATCTTCTATAACTTCCTTGAATGGATAATATACAGGCGTTTGTATTAATACACCTTCACCTTCTTTTGAAAATGAATTGATTGCAACACTTATAGCAAGTACAATTCCTGGTGTTTGTATTGTGTGATTTTTTTTTACCTCATAGTTGTATTGGTTTTTAAACCATTTTTCTAAAACTTCATAATATTCATCATCTACAAAGCTATAACCAAAAATGCCATGTTCTGTCTGCTTATTAATCGCCTCTTGTATATAAGAAGATATTTTAAAATCCATATCAGCTACCCATAGTGGTGTTATATCACTTGGCTTTTTTCTTGCTTTTATAGCATCAAACTTTAGTGAATTAGTATTGTATCTATCTATAACTGTATCAAAATCAAGGTTCTTTTCCGACATATTATTCCTCCTCACATCTTCTAAATACCTGCTCTAGATCATTTATTAGGTCGTAGGCATCTTCTATGCCTATTGATAATCTAAGTGTTTTATCTGTTATATTGTTTAGTTCTAGTAATTCTTTACTAACATCTGCGTGTGTCTGTGTGATTGGATAGGTAATTAATGTTTCAACACCACCAAGGCTTTCGGCATATTGTATAAGGCTTACATTATCTAATATCACCTTTACAGCTTCTTTCTTATTAACCTCAAAGGTTAACATGCATCCAAAACCTGTTGCCTGATTTTTTATTATTTCATGCCCGATATGTTCCTTTAGTCCTGGATAGTATACTTTTTTTACAGCCTTTTGTTGTTTCAAATATTCTGCAATTATTATGGCATTATTAGAAGCTTTTTCCATTCTAAGAGGAAGAGTTTTTATTCCTCTTGCTATTAAAAAACAATCAAAAGGCGATAGACAGGCTCCTAATGTTTTAGAAATAAATCTTATTTTTTCTGCTATCTCTTTGCTCTTAACCACTAGAAATCCTGCGAGTGTGTCATTGTGTCCACCTAAAAACTTAGTTCCGCTGTGTATAACAATATCTGCACCAAGCTCTAATGGTTTTTGAAAATATGGTGACAAAAATGTATTGTCTACAATTAATAGTATTCCTTCTTTTTTTGTTACAGCTGCTATTTTTTTTATATCTATTATATTCATCATAGGATTAGTTGGTGTTTCTAGAAATATCGCCTTTACATCTTTATCTATATAATCTTTAGGATCATCTTTTGTAAGATTAAGCCTAATAAAAATCAATCCATTTTTAGCATTAATGTGTTCAAATATTCTAATACTTCCACCATATAAATCAGAATCAATTATAATTTTGTCTCCGATTTTAAAAGTCTCCATAAGAGTATTAATGGCTGCCATTCCACTTGTAAATGCAATAGTATCTTCTCCGCCTTCTAGACCATTAACTACATTTTCCAAATAATTTCTTGATGGATTTTGCAACCTTGAATAATCATATCCTGTTGAGTTATTAAGTCCTTCATGTGCAAATGTTGCAGATTGATATATCGGATGACATACTGCTCCATACCTGTCTTTTAATTGTTTTCTAATCTTTTCATCACTTATGTGAACACAGTTTGTTGAAAAATCACTCATCTAGTTTCTCCTTTTCCTATTATTCCTATGTGTATTATATGTATTAATATCCTTCTTGTATAATACAAAAAAACTACACCTGGTTATAGCTTTTAACTATAACTAGGTGTAGCTTTTTACTTTAATGCTTGATTTTAATTCTTTTTTATTTCTATAGATTATTCTTTAGTAAATATAAATCAACTAAATGTTTCTTTTCTTCTTCTATTATCAGATTGATTTTATCTATGTATTCGCTATCAATAATACTAGATAATTCTCTTAAAAATAATATTGTTTCTTTTTCAAGATTAACTGCAATTTCATAGCCAGCATCAAAATCTTTTATTTTTGTAATTTTTTGCAAGAAATTAATTGTTTGATTCAACAATGCATTTATATAATCACTATATTCACTATCAATAGACTCATGATTAAATACGATAACTTCTTTTTTTAAATTTTCATATATCACTTTATGTGATTGCTCTGCTTTTGACAATTTATCAAAAAGTTCTTTTAATTTGTAGTTATCTGTTAACTCTTTCATCTTGCTATAATGTGAACTTCCAACCGTTTCTAACTTTATCATAATATTAAATATATCTTCTATTGTAAATATCTCACTCATATAGCCTTCCTTTCTATCACAAAATAAGTTTTTATTCAAATTGATTATCTGCTGTGTAATGATATCCATTCCACTGGATATTATTTGCTATTTGTATTTCTTTGTTAAGCTCTATTCCCTCTAATACTTCTTTTTTAAAAGTTTGATAGGAAACTCTATCTACTATATAACCAATGTGCTCTTTTACTAATGTTCTATCTATGTATCTATCAACAAAATCATATGTATTTTTAATAACTTCTACAACCACATCTTCTGATGCCCACTTCATAAATGGCATAGCTATTCTTGGGTTTTTCTTACCAGTTCTTCCCATAATCACTAATCTATAAAAGGTTTTTTTACTTCTTGTAAATGCTCCTGTCGGACATTTTAAAATACATTCACCACAACCTATACACTTTTCATGATC
>CAZIGN010000164.1:0-3437 GCA_964538805.1 uncultured Lachnospiraceae bacterium | reverse complement strand
GCAGAATCGTCATTGTTTAATACCCCAGGAACAAGTCTAGATATAGAATCAATCATCACCATTGCTGGCAGTTCTCCACCTGTTAACACATAATCGCCAATAGAAATATTGTCAGTTACTATCATTTCTAATACTCTTTCATCAACACCTTCATAATGACCACACAAAAAAATCAAATCATCTTCTTTTGATAATTCTTTAGCCATTTCTTGGTTGAAAACCTTGCCTTGTGGTGTCATATATATAACTCTTGGAGGTTTTTCATTGTTTTTCATATTATCAACTATAGATTTATGCGCATCATATATTGGCTGTGCCTGCATAACCATTCCTGGTCCGCCACCATAAGGATAATCATCAACATTACAGTGTTTATCTTTTGTAAAATCTCGTATATTAATAGCTTGTATATTTATAAGTTCTTTATCACTAGCTCTTTTTAATATACTTGTATTAAGTCCATTTATAACCATATCAGGAAATAAAGTTAAGACATGAAAATTCATTATATCAATCCTTCCATCAAATGTACTCGCATTAATTTGTCTTCAAGGCTAACACTCAATATACATTCTTTTATTGCAGGGAGCAAGATTTCATCAGTAGAATCAGTTCTCCTAACAACATAGACATCATTTGCGCCCGTTTGTAGTACATCAATAAGTTCTCCTAAAACTTCATCAGTATCCGTAACAACACTAAGACCTATCAAATCAAAAATAAAATATTCTCCAGGTTGTAACTTTACGGCTTCGTCTCTTGTTATATAAAGATCTTTACCTTTATGTTTTTCAATATCATTTATATTATCATAACCTTTGAATTTTAAGATAGCAAACTTCTTAAAGAATTTTACTCCTTCAATTTCTAGTTCAATTTTCTCTCTTTTGTTATCTAATGTAACTTTTTTTAATTTTTTAAACCTATTAACATCATCTGTAGTAGGGAATACTTTTACTTCACCCTTTATTCCATGTGTTGAAGCTATCACTCCAACTCTTATATAATCGTTCAAAATTACCTCCATAATTACATTTAAAGCTGCACCTATAAGTGCAGCTTTGTATAGACATTATTACATAATATCTACATGTACTTTTTTGTCTTCTTTTGACGCTGCAGCTTTAACAACTGCGCGTATAGACTTGGCAATACGGCCTTGTTTGCCGATTACTTTTCCCATATCTGTATCAGCAACCTTAAGTTCGATAACTAAAGCTTTTTCAGTCTCTTTTTCGGTCACAACAACTTCTTGAGGGAAGTCTACTAATGCTTTTGCAATTACTTCTACTAATTCTTTCATAATTACCTCACACCTCTATTGCACATATGCAATAATTGACTATTTAACTATGCCAGCCTGTTTCATCAACTTATTAACTACGATTGTTGGTTGAGCTCCGTTTGCTAACCATTTTTTAGCTGCTTCTTCATCAATTGTAAAAGCACTTGGTTCACAATTAGGATCGTATGTTCCAATCTCGTCGATAAATTTTCCATCTCTTGGTGATCTTGAATCAGAAACTACTACTCTGTAAAATGCGTGTTTCTTATGACCCATTCTTCTTAATCTAATCTTTACTGCCATCTATGACACCTCCTTGATTTTATTGTATATGTTAAAATGGTAATTTAAATTTTCCCATTCTGCCACCTTTGCCGCCCATCATTCCAGGGAACTGCTTCATCATCTTTTTCATTTGTTCAAACTGTTTTACTAATCTGTTAACTTCACTAATATCAACACCAGCACCTTTTGCAATTCTAGTTTTTCTAGAAGGATTAAGCAAACTTGGATTACTTCTTTCTTTTGGTGTCATTGAATAAATAATTCCTTCAATTCTTGATAGTGACTTTTCATCCGGTAATTGTGCACCTTTTAATTGGCCTGAAAGTCCTGGTATCATGCCCATAATATCTGACAATCCGCCCATCTTTTTGACTTGACTCATTGATTCAAGATAGTCATCAAAACCAAATTCTGCTTTTTTAAACTTTCTTTCCATCTCTTTAGCTTTATCAGCATCTACTGCTAACTCTGCTTTTTCTATGAGTGTTAAAACATCACCCATACCAAGTATTCTTGATGCCATTCTGTCTGGATAAAACTGTTCTAATTCAGAAAGCTTTTCTCCCATACCAACATACATTATAGGTTTTCCTGTTACTGCTCTTATAGAAAGGGCCGCACCACCTCTTGTATCGGAATCTAGTTTAGTAATTACTATTCCATCTATGCCAACTTTTTCTTCAAAAGTTTCAGCTACATTTACTGCTTCTTGTCCTGTCATAGCATCGACAACTAAAATTGTCTGATCAATCTTTATCTGATTTCTTATATCTACTAATTCTTGCATCATGTCATCATCAATTTGTAGACGACCTGCAGTATCTATTATAACTGTATTGTATCCATTCTTAGTAGCATGTTCGATAGAAGCCTTTGCTATATTAAGTGGTGTGTTTTGGTTACCTATTGAAAATACAGGAACTTCAACTTTTTCACCGTTAACTTTTAATTGTTCAATAGCTGCCGGTCTGTAAATATCACAAGCAACTAAAAGTGGTTTTTTACCTTTTTGTTTTAATTTTGCAGCTATCTTAGCAGCTGTTGTTGTCTTACCAGCACCTTGTAAGCCCATCATCATTATTACAGTAATTTCATTACCTGTACCAAGCTTTATCTCAGTGGTTTCAGTACCCATAAGAGAAACCATCTCTTCATTAACTATCTTAATAACCATCTGACCTGGTGTCAAACTATTAAGAACATCTGTACCTATTGCTCTATTCGTAACTGCATTAACAAACTGCTTTACAACTTTAAAATTAACATCTGCCTCAAGCAATGCCATCTTAACTTCTTTTAATGCAGCCTTTACATCTGCTTCGGTTAATCTTCCTTTACCTCTTAGAGACTTAAAAACACTTTGTAATTTATCGGTTAAACTGTCAAATGCCATATTAATACCAAGCCTTTCTAGTTTTGTAATATTGCTATAATTCTTCTATGATTTCGTTTGAAAGCTTTTGTATTCTAGTCATATATTCAACAGGTATATCATTAGAATGTTTTATTGTTAAATCTTTAATGCTATTAGCTTTTTGTTTAATGCTAATAAACTTATCTAACAAATGTAGCTTTTGTTCGTATCCTTCTAATAAAATGTCACATCTTTTTATAAGATCATGAACTCCTTGTCTGCTTATTCCTTTTTCTAAAGCTATCTCGCTTATTCCTATATCATCAATTATATAGTCGGAATATATTTGTTTTTGATGCTTTGTTAAAAGCTCGCCGTAAAAATCAAACAGTAACGATTGTCTTACAATCTTTTCCATTACATCACCCATTCATATAACTTTTAAAACACTTTTTGTAGTTTACAATCAAAAAACATAATTGTCAAGCTTTTTTTCTTGACAATTATGTTTTT
>CAZIGN010000163.1:0-3504 GCA_964538805.1 uncultured Lachnospiraceae bacterium | reverse complement strand
CTTCTAAATCAAAAAGATATGAAAATGCTGATTTTAATACGTCTCTTATTGTCATTCCTTTTTCAAGTGCTGTATGCTGATCAAGATACCCTACTCTGACATTTTTTGCCCATTCAACTTTTCCTTCATCAGGCATAAGCTTTCCTGTTACTACATTCATAAAAGTAGACTTACCTTCTCCATTAGCACCAATAAGACCTATGTGTTCCCCTTTTAAAAGTCTAAAAGAAACATTATCAAATATTGCTCTGTCTCCAAAACCATGGGTTAAATTTTCAACATTTAAAATCATTATTATTCCATACTGTATAGATTGATACAGCTTATCCTTTCCCTTATAACACTTTTATAACACTTGCTTTTAAAATATCTGTATCATTCTATCATAAGTACTTAGTAAATTCAAATCTTTATATTAAAAACTCAACTTAATATTATTTCAAAAAAAGGAGGAAATATAATATGATTCTTGTAGTTGATATTACATCCATTAATTGATATTATTGTATAATAATCGTTTTACAGGAAGGAGAATTCTGTTTTTACAGAATTAATAATATTATGCAGATTATAATAGTTGGTTGCGGTAAAGTTGGCTACACCCTAATTGAACAACTAAGCGGTGAGGAACATAACATAATTGTCATTGATCATTCAGCTACAAATTTAAAAAAAGTATCTGATACTATGGATGTTATGACCATACTTGGCAATGGTGCAAGCTATAACATTCTAACCGAAGCAGATATTGAACACACGGACCTTTTAGTCGCTGTTACTGGTTCTGACGAACAAAATCTTTTATGTTGCTTAATAGCAAAAAAAGCAAGTAATTGCAAAACTATAGCAAGGGTTAGAAATCCAGTCTATAATGAAGACATTTCATTTTTAAAAAACGAATTTGGTTTAGCTATGATTATTAATCCTGAGCAAACTGCCGCTCTAGAAATAGCTAAGATTCTTAAATACCCATACGCCGATAATATTGATTCTTTTTCAAAAGGTAAAGTGGATATGATTCATTTTAAAATTAAAGAAGGTTCACCTTTAGATAATTTTCCTCTTCTTAATATTAGAAATACTTTAAAATGTGATGTCTT
Organism: uncultured Lachnospiraceae bacterium; assembly: GCA_964538805.1. Lineage (GTDB taxonomy): Bacteria > Bacillota > Clostridia > Lachnospirales > Lachnospiraceae > CAZIGN01. The sequence goes on along the minus strand of CAZIGN010000163.1, from coordinate 2,404 downwards.
AGTTGCACTAGTTGTTAGAGATAATCTTCCGATTATTCCTAAAGGTGATTTTGTATTACAAAAAAATGATAATGTTTCAATAATTGCTGAGCCCGGCAAAGCAAATTTGTTTTTTAAAAAAATCGGTTCAAAAACCGCTTCTATAAATGATGTTATCATTGCAGGTGGTGGCAAAATAACTTATTATTTAGCAAAAAGACTCATAAAACTTGGAATAAGCACTAAGATTATTGAAATAGACAAAGACAGATGTGAAGTATTAAGCGAGCTTCTTCCACAAGCTAATATCATATGGGGTGATGGTACTGACCAAACTCTATTATTAGAAGAAGGAATACAAAATGCAAAGGGTTTTATTTCTCTTACTGATTTAGATGAGGAAAACCTTATACTTTCTTTGTTTGTAAAATCTGTTTCAAATGCAAAAATAATTACAAAGATTAATCACATTAATTTTTATAATGTTATTGAACAACTTAATATTGATAGTATAGTTTTTCCAAGATTTTTAACAGCAGATTATATTGTTAAGTATGTACGCTCAATGCATGAATCTAGGAATAGTAATGTTGAAAATCTCTATAAGATAGAAGACGGGAATGCTGAAGTATTAGAGTTTCTTATCAAAGATGATTCTCCTGTTATTAATACAAAATTAGAAGATTTGAATTTGAAACCAAACATTTTAATAAGTTGTATTAATCGTTCTGGTAAAATTATAATACCAAGCGGAAAAGATATTTTACTAGTAGGTGATACGGTTATTATTGTATTAACAAATAGACGAATTTATGATATTAAAGAAATTCTACAAGATTAAATTACAAAAAATGAAAGGATTATTCTAATGAATTATTCTGTTTTACGCTATATATTAGGCTGGTTATTAATATTTTTATCAGGTTTTTTATTACTACCTATGTTTGTAGGTATTATATATAAAGAAGATTCTTTCTTAGCATTTTTGATCACATCAGTAATTTGTTTGATTTTAGGCTTTTTACTTTCTTATAAGAAACCTGTTAACAAAAGCATTTATATGAGAGAGGGTTTTATCGCCGTATCACTTAGCTGGTTAGTTATGAGTATTTTCGGAAGTTTGCCTTTTATGCTTTCTGGTGAGATAACTAGTTTTACAGATGCATTATTTGAAACCATATCTGGTTTTACAACAACAGGTGCAAGTATCCTTATTGATGTTGAATCTCTATCAAAAGCTTCTTTATTTTGGAGAAGTTTCACTCACTGGATTGGTGGTATGGGTGTGTTCGTATTCATTATGGCTATATTGCCACTTCTTGGTGGCTCTTCAATGAATCTACTTCGCGCAGAAAGCCCTGGCCCTTCTGTTGGAAAACTTGTTCCTAAGATTAAAGATACCGCTAAGATTCTTTATTCTATCTATTTATTTATAACAATATTAGAAATAATTTTATTATATTCATTTGGTATGAATCTTTTCGAATCATTTACAATTACTTTTGGTACTGTTGGTACGGGTGGATTTGGTGTAAGGAATTCAAGTCTTGCTGATTATTCTATAGAGATTAGAATAATTGTAACCATTTTTATGATTTTAAGTGGCGTTAATTACAGCCTATATTTCTTAATACTAAGGAAAAAATTCAAATCTGCTTTTGCTCTTGAAGAAGTACGTTGGTATTTTATAATTATCTTTGTAGCTATTTTGCTTATCAGTTTTGATATTAGAAATATTTACTCTTCATTAAGTGATATATTATCACACTCTGCTTTTCAGGTTGGATCAATTATGACAACAACTGGATATGCAACTACTGACTTTGATCTTTGGCCTGAATTTTCAAAAACCATTCTTATCCTACTTATGTTTGTAGGTGCTTGTGCAGGAAGTACAGCTGGCGGAATGAAAGTTGCAAGAATTGTAATATTGTTTAAGACTGTAAAAAAAGAATTACTAATGCTTTTGCACCCAAGAGGTATTAAAAAAATCAAAATGGATGGAAGTTGCATTCAGCATGAAGTGGTAAGAGCAACAAACGTATTTGTAGTATCATATTTTCTAATACTCCTATTATCTGTCTTACTCATTGGAGTAGATGAATTTAGTTTTAATACTAATTTTACTGCCGTTGCTGCTACCCTAAATAATATTGGTCCAGGTATGGAATTGGTTGGACCAACCCTAAACTATTCAATCTTTTCTGATTTTTCAAAGTTTGTTCTTATGTTTAATATGCTTGCAGGAAGACTCGAAATATTCCCAGTATTATTGATGCTTATGCCTGCAACTTGGAAGAAAAACTAATAAAAAGCACGCATTTAGATAAATGCGTGCTTTTGTTTATTCTTTAAGAAACTAAAAATTACTAATATATATATCCTAACTCAACTAATGCTTCTGCACAAAGTACTGCTCCACCTG
>CAZIGN010000162.1:1563-3535 GCA_964538805.1 uncultured Lachnospiraceae bacterium | reverse complement strand
TATACTTCCAAAAATAACCATAGAAACTATCATTAAAGTTCTTGGGTACTTTGCAATTTTATGATTCATAATCACAATCTTCCTTTATATTGTACTATATTAATAAATACATAAAATTCTAACACTTATATAGACTATCGTCAATTTAATAAATATAAAGATTGATAATTAAAATTTTATATTATTTTATATTAAAGTATGTTACTATACAAAAGCAACACTTTTAAGTGTTCATCTTGGAGGTAACACATGATTAGAATAGAAAATTTATCATATTCCTTTCCGCAAAAGGATTTATTTAACAATATTTCATTTACTATAGAAAAAGATAACCACTGTGCTTTTATAGGTACAAGTGGTAGCGGAAAAAGTACGCTTATTAAAATACTTACAAATCCTGACAACTATATGTTTGATGGAAAACTTGAAATTGAAGATAAGCTTACAATCGGCTATATTAGTCAATCTTTTGATTTAGAAGCTTATAAAGACATGACAGTATTTGAATTTGTTGCATTAGATTTTATTAATTATCAAGAAAAAATCAACAAACTTTGTAAAGAAATGGAAACTTCTTCAGACCTAGAAGATTTACTAATTGAATATCAATCTACTATAGATGCATACGATTCAATAGGCGGTGATTCTTATGAATCCTTAATCAACAAAAAACTAGGATTAGCGAATCTTTCTAAACAAAAAGATTTACTTATCAACAAATTAAGTGGTGGAGAATTTAAATTAGTACAAATCATCAAAGAAATGCTTAAAAGACCGGAATTATTAATAATGGATGAACCGGATGTTTTCTTAGATTTTGAAAATATTATATCTTTAAAGGATCTTATAAATTACCATAAAGGAATGCTATTAGTTATAACACATAATAGATATTTACTCAATAACTGTTTCAATAAAATAATTCACCTAGAAAACACAGAGTTACAAGAGTTTTATGGTGACTATACTGAATATAATTATTCATTATTACAAAAAAAGATAGAACTTCAAGAGTTATCTGTGGCTGATGATTTAGAAATAGAAAGACAACAAAAAATAGTTGATCGACAAAGATATTTATCTACTGTATTTATAGATGCTAAACGTGGTAATTCTTTAAAGTCTAGAAAATCTCTATTAGAACGATTAGAGAAAAGCAAAATCAAAGCACCTTTTGTGAATATATCTCAACCTAAAATAAAGTTTAACAACAACTTTTATATAGAAGAAACTGTTGCATTAAAAGTTAGTGATTTTAAAATCTCTTTTGAAGAATTACTTCTTGAGAATGTAGAGTTTGAGATTAAATCTAACGAAAAAGTTGCCCTAATAGGTGCAAATGGTACAGGCAAAACCACTTTATTTAGAGAAATATACAAAAACCATCACGATAGTATTACAATAAACCCTGACTTGAAAATATCATACTTGTCACAAATAAATTCAGAAATGTTTGACGAAAACGATACTATACTTAATCAATTCCTAGACTTAGGCTTTAAGACCAATGATGAAGTATTTGATTACCTTTCTGATTTTGGTTTTGAAAAAGAAACTATTCTAGGTAATACTCTTAAACTATCAGGTGGTGAGAAAAATCTCTTAGGTCTTGCAAAAGTCACTTATGAAGGTTCAAATTTCTTATTATTAGATGAACCTACTAGTCATCTTGATATTTATTCACAAGTAGCACTTGAAAAAGCTTTACAAAAATATAATGGTTCTCTTTTAATGGTTTCTCATGATTATTATTCGATAATAAATAGTGTAGATTATGTCCTCTTAATAGAGAATAAAACTATCCGAAAAATGACTGTCAAAAAGTTCAAACGTCTGATAAATGCAAACCATTTCAATAAAGATTATTTATTAATAGAGGAACACAAAAAAGCACTTGAACTTGAAATTTCTAAATCCTTACAAGATAAGAATTTTGAAAAAGCAAAACTTTTATCAATTGAACTAGCAGAAG
>CAZIGN010000162.1:0-1463 GCA_964538805.1 uncultured Lachnospiraceae bacterium | reverse complement strand
ATTGGTGTTCCTTTATCTCCACTTCCTGAAGTCAGATCACATAAAGATCCTATCAAATCTGTTAACCGACGTGGTGTAGTTCCTTGTGATACCATTTGTCCTACTAAATCTTCTTCCTTATTGATTATATATTCAGAAATAGCTGCTTTTAATTCTTCACCTTTAAGATGTGCAAAATCATTGTCTGCTAAATATTTAAGTTTCACTTCATTTGGTTGACCTTCAAGACCTTTTGTATAGGCTGGTGATACTACTGGATCAGCTAATTCCCAGATTTTTCCAACAGGATCTTTAAATGCGCCATCTCCATAAATAATAACTTCTATATTCTTGCCTGTTTTATCGATCATTTCTTCTTGTATTCTATCAACTACCACTTGACAATCACGTGGGAATAACTTTACAGTTTCATCTGTAGCTTTGTTACTACCAAGAAGTCCATAAGCTTCATTGAAACCACTTCCATCAATTGATTCTGTTAATATATCTTCTAAATTATATATTATTTCTGCTCCTGCTGCATTTAGTAACTTCTTTGTTCTAGCGCGTGTATGTATATCGCAACTTAAAACATTTTTAGTGTATTCTAAAATACTTCTACAATCATTTGCAAATATAATCTCAACTTCACAATCCTGACTATTAATAACTTCTTTATAATAATCAATATAATCAACACCTGTAAATGTGTGCTTATTGTAACCAAAAAGCTCTCTAAACTTAGCTTCTGTTAATACATCAACCCAAGGATTTATTCCTTTTTCATCAAGTAAGTCTAAATCTACAAGATGATTTCCTACTTCATCTGAAGGATAACTTAGCATTAAAACTATCTTTTTTGCTCCTCTAGCTATTCCTTTTAAGCAAGTAGAAAAACGATTACGGCTAAGTATTGGGAATATAACTCCAATAGTACTATCTTTATATTTATTATTAACATCTTTTGCAATCTGATCAACAGTAGCATAATTACCTTGCGCTCTAGCAACAACTGCTTCTGTTATTCCAATCACATCTTTATCTTGAAGCAAAATATTCTCACTCTCTACTGCTGCAATAACACTGTCTACAACAATCTTTGCAATATCATCTCCTTCACGAATAATAGGCGCTCTTAATCCTCTTGATACTGTTCCAACTAATCTTTCCATGCATATTCTCCTTTAGCATATTATAACTTCTAACCAACAAATTATAACATCTAAAATAGCAAATGTAAAAGTTATATTAGTTATAATATCCATAACTAATACTTATACCTAAACTTAGTCTACCAAGTCATTTTGAAATCTGGATAAATGTTCATAAGGCAAAATCAGCCTACCTCTATATAATCCACAACCATCATTAATCAAAGAATTACTAGATGCAGCAAACATATTTACATCTATTTTTTTTAGTTCTAGCTCTAGTATTGCTTCTACTCTTTCTAATGCTTCATCAAAATATTGATATTCTCCCTT
>CAZIGN010000161.1:0-3546 GCA_964538805.1 uncultured Lachnospiraceae bacterium | reverse complement strand
TCAAATGTTTCGTTATTCTCTGCAACTATAGTCAATTCTTTGATTTTAGCTATCTTTAAACCCTCAATGTTTTTCTCAGACAGTAATATGCCCTCATCAATATTACCTACTTTTCCTAACTCGCTACACTCTAAAAGATACTCATGCATCTGAGTTTCTTCATTGTATATGGTTTTTCTTTTTACATAATAAGTTAAGTCACTATTTTCCAATCGGAACACACTATTAGGATCTATTTCAATATTAAATTCGGCTGTCACTACTGCTTTAGTGGCCATTCTTCTCTCTAACCCTAATTCTTTAGCCATTAAGATCAATATTTCAAAATCTTCAACTGTTTCTAGCCTTGAATTTACCAACACAAAGTTCATCATGTTGTAGACGTTTGTTATTTCCAGAGCGGTAGGTGCTATCATATCATATGTAACAGATCCTTCCCGCTTATCTAAACTTGTAGGAGCAGAATTAAGCATCCTTTGTGTTATCTGTTTAAAGTTGTTATTTTTACTTATATTTATCAAAGCACCTGCACCCCCTTAATCTCTGTACTTCCGTATATCGTATCTATTTTAAAAGATATAGTTAGGTCTCCATCTTTAGATTTTTCTTTTATCATTTTAAAATCATAAGACCTTATTATCTTGCTATCTTTTTTTAACATTTCTTTTATTCTGTAAACTGCTTTAGTATAGGCATATAGTTTATTTTTACCTATCAAATCTTTAACCTGTAGACCATATCTATTGCTATAGATTAGATACTCTCCTTTTTCTGTCTGCAGCTCTTTCCAGACTCTTTGAAGTATTGCCGTAAGGCTATCTACGTGACCATCTATTCGTTTTCTTTCATTATCCAGTCTATAAGTTAAGTCTTTTTCTTCATGCCTTGTCAGCGAGCCTTCTCTAACAAATTTAATTGTTTCGTCATTGGGTATCATTACCAGCCGCCCCCATCTCTAACTATTTTGCCACCCGTTACCAACTTGTGCTCTCCGTCATATGTTTCTAATATTTCTGCTTCATCTGTATACCTCTCCCCGTTTGAGCCAGGGAACGCTGTTTCATAAAGATAGATGTATTTATTAGCATCATCTGTTTTTAAAAACATAAACATTGTCCCAACTTCTTCAGTCTTAAACACTCTGTATCTAGGAGTTATGAGCATGTTGCCTTTTACTTCTATATCATTCACAGTGTTTCTAAATATTAAAGGCTTAACAGATTCAAGTTTTAAATAGCATCTTTCATCCTTAGCTTTAGATCCTATATAATTGTGCACCACATCTTTTATTGTATTTAATAGATCATAGCCTATTTTATTATTGTCTATTTTAACCACCTCACCGTGTGTGTAATTTGTGCGGATGCTACGTTGTCTATTCTAATAGCTTCTCTTCCACCACCACTAGTACAATGTATATACTGTCCATCACCAATATAAATCATAACGTGCCCACTATTCCCTGCTTGATAACCATTGAACATGATATCACCTGGCTGTAGTTGGTCTCTTGATATAGGCGTTGCTCCTTCGTATTGCGGTAGAGTATACCCGCCGATGTCTGCACCAGTTACTGCCTTATACACGTGTCTTACGAACGATGAGCAGTCATGCGCTCCGTTCTCATTTCTAACTGAAGGATCTCCAGGCCTTGAGGTCTGGCTATACCATATGCCTTTACCTAACATTGATTTAGCATAGTTGACTATAGATTGTCTCGTACTTGGAGTATCACTAAGACCAAGTCCCGTCCCATATCCGCTCTGTTCTAAAGCTTTCAAACGTGTGTAAAAGTCGTTGGCTTTGGCAAGTCGGTTGGCATCGTTTGGTATTCCAGCCCCTTCGTAATATTTAGAAAAGTGGATTGTAGCTTGGTTAACATCTGTCATGTTTTTAAAGTTTGCTAAAAACTGTTTGAAATAAGGGTCTTCAAGTTCAACTAACACCCATTCACATTGTGTTTCTAAGGCATATGGATCTAGTCCTTTAGAGTTTGCCCATGCCACTAGCTTATCCCATCTACCACTTCCGCCACTATAACTTGCTTCCCATTGTGCAAGTCCACGCCCAGGCCCTCCACCATATTGATGCACACCAGGGTCTAAATGTGACTCTTGAAAAAAGTTTCCTAAGATGGCAGCAGTTGCTTCAGCAGTAAAACCCCTACTCCTGAAAAAGTTCCAGATTCTAGCCTCATTACTGTCTCCAGGAACTAACCCATTCCCTAACATTCCGCCACCTCCAGATGCTCCTTCTGCACTTTTATTCTTGTTCTCAAACATTCCCGCAATGTCAGGATTGTCCATAAAATCATCATTCGTAAGATCTAAAGCCATTAGATGTGTTCCATTTCCTATTTTATGAGCCACATTAGTTACTACCATATAGGCTTCTACATCTATATCTCCCATACCTGGCATTACTATACCTAATACAGAGCCAGCCCTTACTCTAGTATCTCCAATGCAGTTATTAAGTCTTAACTTTCTAGTCTTTTTATTGACCAGACTTAAAGCCGCTTTAGCTATTGCTTCTATATCTCTATTTGTATTATCTTTTGCATAGAACTGTAACATGCCCCATTTAGCTACTTTTTCATCATCTGTAGCAATCACAGAATCCATCACTTGTCCTTGGTCATCGCACCTATCTATTTTTACAATGTTATAAACGCCCTCATCAATACTGCTTTCTAGATTAAAAGCTTCTGTGTTAAATCTACCCCAGTTATAATCTTCTATTTTCATATTGCTTAGACTCTTTAGATTAATGTGTCCACTTTTGTCAAATAACACATATATTTCTTCAGTGTTTCTCATATTTTCATCTTGAGACTCTTGAAACATATCAAAGTATTCTTTGTCTTCGTAAACTACATCAGATAAAACAGAGCCTGTATCATCTATATCTCCAGTCGGCAATCCTCTGCTCTCGCAGATTTTCTCTACCCTTTCAGATAAAGTTGATTCTTTAAATTGCATAGTATCTTTATATTTTAGATATCTCAACTGGTCATAAGCTGTAATGGATATAATCTCATCATCGTCTCTAGAAATAGTAAATATATATCCTAAGAAAAAAGGCTTGTCATCATCTTCTGTATCTCTATTAGTTCTAAAATAGACCATTACAGCATTACCCTCAGAAATATTAAGATTAGGCTGTTTTACTAGATTAAACTTACATATGCCTGCACTATTCATGTTCCATTCTACAGTCAAATGTTCTTCTACTATTACAGTGTAAAGTGTGTCTAAGTTCTTAATCTTAACTACAGCGTTTGCTCTTACAACTCCTACTTCTTCTCTGTTTTTACTAAAGTTCATCGGCAATACCACCTCTGTCATAGTAGTATATAGTTGTTCCAGGTTTTAATTCATAAAAGTCTTTTTCAGATTGTATATTATTTATTCTTAATAATTCTTCTTTAGTCAATCTGGAACTCCAGGCGTGAGCTTCAAGTGTGTCATTCTCACTTATAGTTGCACTTCTTCTAAATCTTTCATTCTCGTCAGTAAAATCTAACCAGTCTGGTACTTCTCTTGC
>CAZIGN010000160.1:0-3549 GCA_964538805.1 uncultured Lachnospiraceae bacterium | reverse complement strand
CATTTGCAAGGGGAAACTTGACAAACAAAAATCAAATTGATATATTTATTAAAGACAAAGGCGTGCTAACAATATTAGGTGCGCCTTTTTTTGTTGTTTTATTAGAAGTTTGGGCAGGCCTATTTGACCATACTTATAGAATATTATATAATTATCTAGATTAAATTTTGAAATTTACAAGAGTTATTATATAAAAGAAAGGGAATTATATCATTTGAATAAAATGATATATAGGTATTAATATGAATTATACAAAAGAAGATGTTATGAAACTTGTACAAGATGAGGATGTTGAATTTATAAGACTTCAGTTTACAGATATGTGTGGAATGTTAAAAAATGTTGCAATTACTGCTAGCCAACTTGATAAAGCCCTTAATAATAAATGTATGTTTGATGGCTCGTCAATTGATGGTTGTATGAGAAATGAAGAAACAGATATGTATTTATATCCAGACCTTGATACTTTTGAAGTATTTCCTTGGAGACCACAACAAGGTAAAGTTGCAAGACTTATTTGTGATGTTTATAAAGCAGACGGCACACCTTTTGAAGGAGATCCAAGATATATACTGAAAAAAGCTATTAAAGAAGCAGCAAATCTAGGTTACACTTTTGACGTTGGACCAGAATGTGAATTTTTCTTATTTCATACTGATGACAATGGCAATCCAACAACGATTACTCATGAAAAAGCAGGATATTTTGATTTAGGACCAATAGATTTAGGAGAAAATGCTAGAAGAGATATGGTTCTTAATCTTGAAAGTATGGGGTTTGAAGTAGAAACTTCACATCATGAGGTTGCACCTGCACAACATGAAATAGATTTTAAATATGCAGATGCTCTAAAAACTGCTGATAACATAATGACATTTAAACTTGCAATTAAATCAATTGCTAAAAGACATGGCCTACATGCTACATTTATGCCAAAACCAAAAACAGGAGTTAATGGTTCAGGCATGCATACTAATATGTCATTGAAAAAAGACGGAAAAAACATTTTTGCAAATGATAGCGACGTAATAGGACTTAGTAAGGAAGCATATAGCTTTATAGCTGGTATTATGAAGCATATAAAATCATTATCGCTAGTTGCAAATCCAATTGTTAATTCATATAAAAGATTAAGACCTGGTTATGAAGCACCAATTTATATTAATTGGTCTGACACTAATAGAAATCCTCTAATAAGAATACCTGCTGCAAGAGGAAGCAGAACTAGAATTGAACTTAGAAGCCCTGATCCTATTGCAAATCCTTATCTTTTAATAGCAGGTTTGTTATTAGCGGGTATAGATGGAATCAAGAATGAATTATCACCAGTAGGAAAATTAGAAAAAGGATTTTTTGCACTTTCAGAAGAAGAAAAGCAGAAAATGGGAGTTGAGAAATTACCTGAAAGTTTAAAAGAAGCAATCGAAGAATTTGAAAATAGCGAATTTATTAAAACAGTATATGGTGAAGAATTTGCAAAAAAATATGTAGAAATAAAGAAAAAAGAATGGTATGAATACACATCTGAAGTTACTAATTGGGAAATAGAAGAATACTTATACAAATTCTAATATATTCTAAAAAGTAGCAGGAAGGTGGTGTGTATGACCAAGATTTTTGTGGCATTTTCAAAACAAGATGATGCAGTTAATATAAAAAATCTTTTAGTAAGAAGCGGCTATTCAGTCGTGGTCACTACAACAACTGGTGCTAGAATTTTGTCCTCCCTTGATGATTATCAAGATGGAATTATCGTGTGTGGTTATAGGCTTGCAGATATGTTTTTTTATGAGCTTAAAGATAGTATTTCTGATAATTTTGAGATGTTACTTTTTGCTTCACCAGCCAAGATCAATGAAATATTTGTGCCTGATGTTATCTCTGTAGCAATGCCATTAAAGATTAATGACTTGCTTAATACCCTTGAGATGATGCAAAATACTGTAATTAGAAAGCGCAAAAAGCGTAAAGCACTTCCTACTAAAAGAAACGAAGAGGATAAAAATATTATATTAAATGCTAAGAAAATATTAATGGAAAAAAACAATATGACAGAAGAAGAAGCCCACCGTTATATACAAAAGGCTAGTATGGATAGTGGAACTAATATGGTGGAAACTGCTCAAATGGTTATAACTATTATGTTGCAATAAAATAAACTTTGTATTAGAATGTTAGAAGATTAAATTTTGAAAGGTTGGTACAATATGTTAAAAGTTAATGATAATTATTTAAAACTACCTGGGAGTTACTTATTCTCAGATATTGCTAAGAAAGTAAGAGGCTTTACTGAAGCTAATCCTGATAAAAAGATTATAAGACTTGGAATCGGTGATGTAACACTACCACTAAGTCAACCAATAATAAAAGCTCTTCACTCAGCAGTAGATGAGATGGAACAAGCTAGCACCTTCAAAGGCTATGCACCAGATTTAGGATATGAATTCTTAAGAAGTGCAATTGTTGAAAATGATTACAAAGCATATGGCGCGGATATAGCTATAGACGAAATATTTGTAAGTGATGGAGCAAAGAGTGATTCAGGCAATATTGGAGATATATTCTCGGCTGACAACAAGATAGCTGTTTGTGACCCTGTATACCCAGTATATGTTGACACAAATGCAATGGCTGGTAGAAATGGTGAATACATTAAAGAACAAGGTAAATGGAGCAATGTAATCTATATGCCTTGTACAAAAGAAACAAACTTTGCACCTGAATTACCAAAAGAAGTGCCAGACATTATATATTTATGTTTTCCTAATAACCCTACTGGATCTACCATTACCACCAAGGAATTGCAAAAATGGGTAGATTATGCAAATACTAATGGTTCAGTAATTATTTATGATGCTGCTTATGAAGCATATATTACAGAAGAAGACGTACCACATACAATTTATCAATGTGATGGAGCGAAAACTTGTGCGATCGAATTAAAGAGCTTTTCTAAAAATGCTGGATTCACAGGAACAAGACTTGGTTACACAGTAGTTCCTAAAGAACTTGTTCGCGAAGATGTTATGCTAAATACATTATGGGCAAGAAGACATGGCACAAAGTTTAACGGTGCTCCATATATTATTCAAAAAGCAGGAGAAGCTGTGTATTCAAATGAAGGTAAAGCAGCTATTAAAGAACAAATAGCTTATTACATGAATAATGCAAAAGTTATAAAGAATGGACTTATAGAAGCAGGCTTTACAGTATCTGGAGGAATAAATGCTCCATATATATGGTTAGAAACTCCTAATAACATGACTTCTTGGGAATTTTTCGATCATTTATTAAATACTGCTAATGTTGTGGGTACACCAGGATCAGGATTTGGTCCAAGTGGAGAAGGATACTTTAGACTTACAGCATTTGGAAGCTATGAAAATACATTAGAAGCGATAGAAAGAATTAAAAAGATGTAAGTTATTACATTTTTATAAAAAATGCATAGTAAAATACATTTAAAATGCAAAAATATATATTAAAAAGATATTTAACTTATGGCTGTAAAATGATATTATAACTTGATATCGTTTTACAGTTATATTT
>CAZIGN010000159.1:0-3571 GCA_964538805.1 uncultured Lachnospiraceae bacterium | reverse complement strand
AAAAGCACAGAATAAATCAGAACAAATAACAATGGGGGTGAAATGATGGTTGTATTCTAGATCAACATCAAACCTTCAGAAAGAATTGCACAGTTGACAATAAACCCTTGTATTAAAAATAATTTATGTTATAATATAGTTAGGGTTTAGACTAAGAATATTTACAATACAACAAGAGAGTAACAAAATAAAATTAAAAGTGTGTGTTTAAAGAGTTCTTTACAGGGTATAGGTATATTACAAGGAGGTGGAGTGTTTGGCTTGGGTAACATTTATGACAGCAGAAGTAGACACACCAGCGTACAATGATTCAGGAGAGAGGGCTAACTTAATAGCCCCGATCCGGTTTTCAATGCTAGGTGTCACAACAGAAACTGATTTACTAATGGCGATAGTGAAACTATACGACACGTTAGAGGAAGATTATGACATAAAGATAGAAGACGCAAAAGAAAAAGTAGAACAAATGATGCTATTCAGAGAAGACAAAGAAGCGTTTATTAAAAAGAACAAGAGGAAAAAATAATGCTACTAGTATTGACAGGAGAAAAAGGATCAGGCAAAAAAACAATTTGCGACTTACTTATAAAGACAGAACGTTTCAAAAAAGTAACGAGAGTAACTAAAAATCCAGTGAGAACAAAAGAGATTATGATTATCAACCCAGAAGATTTAGAAGATTTTTTAGGTGAAAGGACATTAGACACACAACCACTTCCATATGTTATTATGTGTTTAAAAAGAAACGAAAAACCAAACGAGAAACTTGAAACTCTATCGCACATCATAATAAATAATGGAGATATTGAATTGACGATCAATTCTATATTAGAGTCGTACGAGTTTGCAATAGAGTCATATGAATATTGGTTCGAAGGTAAAAAGAAAGGAGAAATTAATTGACCGAAAATCTAAACGTTTATAATAGTGTTCGTGAAGTCCCAAAGGAAGCACAAAAAACTATTCAGGGTGGAAGACTTAAAGGGTTTACAGACATCAATCCTATGTGGAGAGTGAAAAGCCTTACAGAACAGTTCGGGATGGTAGGTGTCGGATGGTATTATGAAATCACAAACAAAGAAATAATAAAAGCAACAGAAGAAGAAAGCATTGCGATAGTAGACGTAAACTTATACGTTAAAACAGAAGATGACGAGTGGAGTAAACCAATACAAGGCACAGGTGGTAGTTCATTTATAACCAAAGAGAAGTATGGGCTATACATTAGTGATGAGTGCTTTAAAATGGCTCTAACAGATGCGTTATCTGTCAGTTGTAAACAATTAGGTATGGGTGCAGACATTTATTGGATGAAAGACACGAGTAAATATGATACTCATCAAGAAAACAATACAAAAAAAACTAACACGACACCAACAACAACAACAACACAACAAAAAACTAACACAAATCAACCTAAGGTAGAGAACAAAAATAAAGGAGCAACAAAACAAGAAGGAAATATAAAAGAATTAATAGAAAAGATAAACGAGAAGGCAAAATTAATAGCGAGAGGATCGAACAAAGACAAAATGGTAGAAGTATTAAATGAAGTTCATGGATCTACTAACTACACAACACTTACAGATCCAACAAAAGCACAAAAAATACTAGATGAGTTAGAAAATTTAAAATAATAAGGAGAAAAATAAACAATGATTAAAGTTACAGTAGACGGAAGACTGACAGAAGACGCACAAATGATTACAATAGGTCAATCTAATTTTTTAAAGCTAAACGTAGCAGTGAATTACGCATTCGGACAGAAACAACAAGAACTTGAGAGCCAAGGAAAACCAACAGCAATGTTTTTTGAATGTTTGGGATATGAAAACAGATATGGAAGACTATTAAACATATTGGGCAAGGGATCACAAGTGTTTATTACAGGAGAACTTACACCTAACTACTGGGGAGACAACAACGAAAGAGTAAGTTACAGAATTTTCTTAGATGGACTAGGAGTAGGGGATAAAAGAGAGCCAGTTAATGCAGAACCTTGGGAGGAAGCGTAAAAATGATGGAGATGCGAGATGCAGTAGCTGAGTCTACTGTAATCTCAACTATTATTTGCAACCCAGAATTTATACATTTAGATGAAGGGTTATCTCACTTGCACTTTAGTGACGAATTTAACAAGGTTTTGTTTTGGGCTTTAAAAAATCTAATACAGAGAGAAAAAAGTATCAGCCCACTAACTTTGCAGTACCAAATGGAAGGTATTCCAGAGGGTGCAGTTGTACTGTCGGCAGCAAGAAAGGATATCTTATCAGAGATTGTTGAAAAATCTTCCATATTAGCTAAAGGAACTAAAGAAGATTATAAAGATATGGCTAATATAATTAAAACATTATCAGAAAGGCGAGAGATTGCTAAGAATATAAACATATATTCCAACCTCGTAGGAGATCCTGATGTTACAAACAGAGAATTAATCAAGAAAATTAGTGGAGAATTAGAAACAGTTCATAATACCTACATTGATAGTTCCGACATCTATCTATACACAGAACACGTTAGAAATTTGTGGGAAGAGATAGTTTCAAAAAGAAATCCTGATGGAACTTTTGGCATTCCCACTAAATTTAAACTACTTAATGAGTATGTAACGTATGTAGAAGGTAGACTAATCCTAGTTACAGCTAGAGCAAAGGAAGGAAAGTCACTATTTGGTTTAAATGAACTATACCACAAGATATGTATGGGTAAAAATGTAGCGTATTTCGATACCGAGATGCCTGAACTAGACTTTACACTAAGATTACTTGCCCACATTACAAAGATACCAGTAAAGAGACTGGAAAAAGGTGGAACAACATCACTAGAAGAACAGCAAATACAAGAATCTATAGCATGGATAGAGAAACAACCATTCACATATATAAATTCATTCGATTGGAATGAAGATAAGATATACACAAAGTTAAAAATACTTCAAAACAAAAAGAAATTAGATTTATTTATTTATGACTACATTAAAAATAATGAGAGGGGATCTAGAACAGCCTATGACAACTATAATTATCTAGGACAGATGACAAATTTCCTAAAGAATGATATTGCAGTAGGTCTAAATGTACCTGTCTTAACATTTGCACAGCTAAATAAAAACTATGACATAGCTGATTCTGATCAGATTTCAAGATATTTAAGTACACAAATAAGATGGAGAAAGAAAACTAAGCAAGAGATAATGGAAGATGGCAAAGAGTGTGGTACGCATAAGGCTAGTATAATTTTAAATAGGGATGGGTTATCTATGTTTGATGATGAGTATATAGATTTCTTCTTAAACGAAAACTCACTTGACATAAGCGAAGCTAGAAAACAACATGATCCACATACAGATATACCTCAACCAATAAGATAAGGAGGACAATGTGGGAAAGAGAAGGAAAAAGCAAAATAATGAACTTAATACAGACGATTATTATCCAGTAACTTGCTACGTGAGTACGGATTTATACGATGATTATGTAGAAGTTATAGATGGTAAGATATGCAAGATAGGATCTATGAGAATGGACAGGAATGAAAACGGAAATATAACAGTTCACTATAATTGGGAGGT
>CAZIGN010000158.1:0-3660 GCA_964538805.1 uncultured Lachnospiraceae bacterium | reverse complement strand
TGATTTAAAACGTCTTAGAATTGAAAATATGGATTTTAAGAATAGTATATCTTAAATATATTTTAAATTGAGAATAGGTTTGGTTATAAATTATGATTATAAGCTCTCATTTACGTTCTAAGGCGTTTTGAATATGATTAGGTATAAATATATCTTTCAGGGTTGAAACCTCTTAGAATGGAAAATATGACCATTTAAATCTCAATACATCATTGGGAGATATTTTTTTAATATTGCTGAATGTTTTTAAATCTGTTATAATTCATATTATATTATATAAAATTATATAAATTAAGGAGGATTTAATGATGAATGGTGGTAAATTAGCTGGGGGTAATTCTTCAAGAGGACGTGTAAAAGACGATTTTTATGCTACTGATAAAAAAGATACCAGAAATTTTTTAGATACTTTATTGAAAGATGGTATAAATCTAGATGGTCTTTCTTTACTAGAACCTAGTGCAGGTCAAGGGCATATTGTTGATGTGTTGAGAGAATACTGTCCAAACTCAAAAATTAGCTGTAGTGATTTAATATCTCGTAGGGATGATGTTTTAGGAGGTGTTGATTTTTTAACATCTGATTTTAATAATTGTGATGTGGTTATAACTAACCCTCCTTTTAAATTGGCAAAAGAATTCATAGATAAGAGTTTGGGAATATCTAATAAGTATGTAATGCTGTTTTTAAAATTGCAATTCTTAGAAGGTAAATCAAGGGTAGATTGGTGGAAAACTATACCTTTAGAATATGTTTATGTTTATTCATACAGAGCAACTCCACTAAGAGATGGTATGTCTAGAGATGAAAATGGTAAAAAATGGAGTTCAACTATTGCTTTTGCTTGGTTTGTACTCAATAAAGATTACAAAGGAGAGCCAAAAATTCGTTGGATTAAAGATTTAACTGGAGGTCAATAATGTATGTAAATATTTTTAATAATGATTGTCTAATAGAAATGGATAATTTAGAAGATAATAGTATTGATTTAGTTATTTGTGATTTACCTTATGGGGTGACTAAAGCTGAACATGATGTGATTATTCCTATGAATGATTTTGTTACAGAAGTTGTTCGAGGAAAACCAACTCCTATAACTTTAGATGAATTTTTGATTAAATCATTTAAAAAAGGTAATAATTATAAAGAATCTTTAAATTATTTTAACGAAAATAAGGAAGATGGTCTTTGGACTAAATATCATAGAGTTGTCAAAGAAAATGGTGCAATTATATTATTTTCACAAGATAAATTTTCAGCATATTTAATGAATAGTAACCCAAAAGAACATAGATATAATTTAATTTGGGAAAAATTAGGACAACCTACTGGATTTTTAAATGCTAATAAAATGCCTTTACGTAGTCATGAAGATATTTTGATTTTTTATAAAAAACCACCAACATATAATCCACAAAAAGTTAAAGGTAAACCAAATAACAGTAGGGGTTCTTCTTCAAAACCTTTAACAAATAATAATTATGGTTCAATGATTTTTGTAGATAATAGAGAAACTCTTGGTGATATGAAACACCCTAAAAGTATTTTATCTTTTCATAAGCCACACCCACCTGTTTTTGCTACTCAGAAAAGTGTTGAACTTTGTGAATGGTTAATAAAAAGCTATTCTAATGAGGGGGATACCGTATTAGATAATTGTATGGGAAGTGGAACTACAGGAATAGCTTGTATAAATACTAATAGAAATTTTATAGGTATAGAGAAGAACCCTGATAATTATATTCTTGCAGAGAAAAGAATTGAGCAGGTATATAAAAGTAAAGGAGGTAATTATGGAGATATTGAGGGATAACATATATAACTTAGATTGTATGGAGGGTATGTCATATATGGATGACGAATCTGTGGACCTTGTATTAACTTCTCCACCTTACTTTAATGCTAGAGAATATAGCCAATGGGATACTTACGAAGATTATTTAAATGACATGGTAGAAGTTTTCAGAGAATCTACTAGGGTTTTAAAAGAAGGGAGAATGTTAATAATAAATGTAAGCCCTGTATTAGAGAAAAGGAAAAGTAGGAGTCATGAAAGTAAAAGATACCCTATACCTTTTGACTTAGTATATCTCTTGACGAGGGAACTTGATTTATTGTTTATAGAGGATATTATTTGGAAAAAGCCTGAGGGAGCCTCTTATAATAGAAATGGGGGGTTCTTCAGACATAGGAAACCAGTAGCATACAAACCTAATATCGTTACTGAATACGTTTTAGTGTTTAGGAAAAAATCTAACAAGTTAATAGACCATATTCTAAGAAAGTCTGAAACTTTAGAGGATAGTCTAGTTTTAGGAGAATACGAAAAAACAAATGTTTGGGAAATTTCCCCAGCTAGAAGTAAAGAACACCCCGCAATATTTCCAGAGGAATTAAGTGATAAATGTATACTTTACTATTCTTTCAAAGACGATATTGTTTTAGATATGTTTATGGGAAGTGGTACAACAGCTGTTTCTTGTATAAAAAACAATAGAGGTTATATAGGTTTTGAGAGGGACTTAGATTATTATAGTAGTTCATTAAAAAGAATAGAAAAAATGGTATAAAAGGAGGGGTGTCATTGAAATTTGAAATTAATAACGTATATAATAAAGACTGTCTTGCAGGCATTAGAGAGCTTCCCTCAGAGTCTATTGACTTAGTTGTTACCTCACCACCGTATTATAATGCTAGGGAATATAGTCAATGGAGTTCATTAGAAGAGTATTTAGAAGATATGAGAGATATTCTTATAGAGATAAAAAGAGTCATGAAAAACCACAGGTATATTATTTGGAATGTGGGCGACGTTGTATCCCAAGTAGGAGATGCTAAGTGGAACACTCGTAAGTTGCCTTTAGGTGCATATTTTACAGTAATGATGGAGGAAATAGGACTCTTATTTATAGACGATTATATTTGGGATAAAGGAGAACCTCAGTCTAAACGAGGTGTAGGTAGACCTAAGTATCCTTTCTACCAATATCCTACGAATGTATATGAACATATTCTTGTATTTAGGAAATCGGAAGAGAATAGAGAGAAAATAGCTTGTCCTGTTTGCAATTCTTTGAAAGTAGTATCTAATTCTAAAACATCTATAGGGGTACAATCTTGGGAATGTAAAAATGAGGATTGTCCAGCAAGGTCTAAAGGTGGTCGAGGAAAGAGGTTTAGTGAAAGAAGTATTTTAATGGACGAATCTAAGGATGATATTAACCTTATTGATGATGAAACACTCTCTTTATGGAGGAGGGATATAGTAAGGATTAATCCAGTCATAAAAATAAATAATAAGAAAGAAAACACTCTTGGTCATACAGCACCTTTTCCTAAGGAAATTCCTGACATGGCAATAAAGTACTTTAGTAGGGTTGGAGATGTTGTATTAGAGCCTTTTAGTGGTAGTGGAACTACAGCTTTATCTTGCATAACTAACAGTAGAAACTACTTAGCTTTTGAAAAAGATACATTATACTATGAAAATTCTATTAAAAGAATTTCTGAATTCAAAAAGGAGTTTAAAGGAGATGATTGAAATCGAAAAGAATAAAATATATAATGAAGATTGTCTTATAGGTATGACTAAAATACCTGATAAAAGTATAGATATGATTCTATGCGATTTACCTTATTCTCAAACATCTAATCATTGGG
>CAZIGN010000157.1:0-3665 GCA_964538805.1 uncultured Lachnospiraceae bacterium | reverse complement strand
AAAATGTTAGATAATATGATTACCTTAGAAGGGCTTTTTACTTATGTTTTATTTACTGAACTTGTAAAGGATATAGATGGAAATGTTGAGCATAAGTTTATAACTCAATCTGATGGAACTACAACTGCTAAAACACCTATGGGTTGTTTTGGTGATTTTCATATTGATAATGATCTTCAATTTGTAATAGAACAGATTGATAAATATAATGAAGAATAATGATAAGAGCAGTAACAATAACCTTTGATGTAGATACTGAAACTGGAGATGTAACTAAAGTTAAAGCTCAAGTGGAAGGTGAAGTAAAAAGAAGAACTACAACTACTAGGAAGAAAGAAGTTGTAAAAGAGTTAGAAGATACTCCAATTATTACAAGAGAAGAGAATAAATTAGTATTTAATAATAGAGCTATGGCTGACATGGGACTAGATGAAACATGCAGAATAATTATTAAATATGAAAAAGAAGATTCTAAACTTATTCCTGTAATAGGAACTGATTTAGCATTTTCAGAAGAAGGTTCTGGAAATAAAATGACTAAGTCACAAACGATTTCTTATAAAGGAAATCAAAATGTTGTGTTAGCTGAATTTGGAAGTGAATTTACTATTGCAACGTATCAAGATGAAATTTGGAAACTTATTCCATTAGGCGAACCTAAAACAGCAGAGTCTGTAGAAGAAGCTATAGAAATTTCTTCAAAGGTAGATCCTGTACTATTAACAGATGATGAAGATACTTACGAGATAAATGAATTAACATTTAAGCTATAAATAATTTATAAATGAGCGCATTTAATTTTAACATCACTGCAGGTGCATCACAATCTACGATCAAACCGCAACTATCTGGAAATGAGATACATGAAGTAAAGTTTGACGGAGCTTTTTCTGAAGATATTCAAGGAAGAAAAGATCCAAGTCAAGTTTATAAAGTATTAAAACTAAGATTTTCTAATGATAAGGGCCAGTTTGAACATACAATTTTTGAGCCAAGACCAGAAGATTTTCAAAGAGGAGAAAACAAAATGACAAGAGATGGTAAGGAAACAACTTTTCCTACACCCTCTAATGTTGAATCAATGATGTTGCTTTTAAAGCATGTTATTGATGCTGTTACTCCTGAAATTGGTAAGAAAATTGATAATAAAGAAATAACTTTAGGCGGCAAAAACTGGGAGGAGTTGAGAGCCAATATGATAGTAGTACTAGATAAAGGAAAAGGAGCAACAACTAAGATAAAACTTATTACTGACTCTAAAGGAAATGCAAGATTTCCTGGATTCTTTACTAGTCTTACTCAAGAAGGAACAGCTTATATTAGAAACAACTTTGTTGGTTCTGCTATAGGTTTTACTTCTTATGAAAAAACAAGAATAGAAAATGCAGCTAATGCTAAACCTACTAAAATGGATGATTCTGTTTTAGGGCAAGCTGACGATGAAAAAGATGAAGGTGATTTAGATCTAAGTTTTGATATAGCAAGCCTATAATAAACTTATGGAGTTTCAGTTAGATGTAACTCCAAGAATTACAAAAGAATTCTTATTTAATCGCATAAGTCAAGAAACTTTAATGGAGCATTACTTAGGAGTCCCTGTAAAAAAGGGACTCTTTGTATGCCCATCTTTTATAAGAAAAGACACAAAACCTACTTGTGCTTTTTATAAAAACGAAAGAGGAAATCTTATATTTAAAGATTTTGCAGGAATGTCTGGTGATGTAATTACAGTAGTTATGGAAATATTTGAGTGTAGTTACTACCAAGCTTTGAGAATAATAGCAAATGATTTTAATTTAGTGCCGTACACTAAAATGGAGGTGAATCCTCCTAAAATACAGTATACAGGTAATATTCTAGAAGAAACTAAATCTGCTAATATTCAAGTAGAATTACAAGATTTTTCTAAAAAAGAATTAGATTGGTGGGAAGGATTTGGTATTTCTTTGGAGATATTAAAAAAATTTAAAGTATTCTCGCTTAAATCTGTATTTTTAAATGGTCATTACTTTACAAGTTCTTCAGAACGTACTCCTATATATGGATATTATGGAGGAAAGAACACAAAAAGCGAAGAACTTTGGAGGATATATATGCCGACTAAAACAAAGTATAGATTTTTAAGTAACTGGTCTTCTTCATTAATTCAAGGTATTAGGCAATTGCCTGTTACTGGAGACAGTTTAATCATTACAAAGTCTCAAAAAGATGTTATGTCTTTATATGGGATAAACATAAATGCAATAGCTCCTATATCAGAAACTATTGTAATAAGTCAAAATAAATTTGAAAAGCTTCAAAAGAGTTTTAAAGAAATATTATGTTTTTATGATAATGATTTAGCTGGAGTTAAAGGAGCTCAGAAATACAAAAGAGAATATAATATCAGATGTATATTTATTAAACGTAAATATGCTAAAGATATAAGTGATCTGTGGAAAAAATCTTCTTATCTGCAAAAATTGGAAATAACAGAAGATTTAAATACTATACTAAAAGATAAAACGGTTAAAAAAACAAAGTATTTTTATATATTTAATGGCTAAAAAGAAAAAAGAAGAAACTGCTTGAGAAGCAGAAGAAGTAGAACAAATAGAACAAACAGAGAAAGTAAAACCTAAAAAGAAAAGATCGGGAGCTTATTCTAAAAATAAAGGAAGTTCTTATGAAAGAAAAGTTGTAAACGAGTTAAAGGAAATAACAGGAGATGAAGAGTTGTGTACATCAAGATCTGAAAGTAAAAAATTAGACGATGCTAAAATTGATATAGCAGATCCTAATAATGTATTAGATTTTTATGTACAATGTAAAAGTACTCAAACAAATCCTAGTGTAAAAAAACTTAATGCTGAAGTAGGCAAAAAAGATAGACCTTTAGCTATATTTTGGAATGCACAAGAAAAAAGAGAAGTAAATTGTGTAAGTGCAGGAGAGTACGTAATCATTCCAAAAAGTTTCTTTTATGATTTATTAAAAATAAGATATGAAAAAGATTAGTATTTTAATTATAATATTATTAATATTTAACATATTCTTTATAAAAAATAGATTTCCTAAAGTAATTCCTTTTAAAAATTCTCATAATGAGGATATTAGAATCCCAATTATACAAAAAGATATAAATAATGAAGAAGTTTTATTTATATTAGATTCTGGAGCAAACATATCTATTATAGACAGTACTTGGTACCATAATAATAAGCAAGTGTTTACAGAAGCTGAGGATGTTAAGATGGTTTTAGTAGGAATCTCTGGAATTGTTTCTATTAATTCTAAAATTGTTTATACAGAAATAGATGAAGATTATGTTGTTTTTACAATAACTGATTTAGTTCCTGTAACAAAAAATTTAAGTAAACAAGGATTCAAAATAGTAGGTATACTTGGATCTGATTACTTAAAGGATAATAATTTAATAATAGATTACAAAAAACAAGCTGTTTACACAGCATTTTAATAATTAGTTTATGATTAGTTTAGAAGATTTTACTAAAATTATAGAAAATATAAATAATTTTAGAGAAGTAAATGAAAGACTTTGCAAATATTTTAGAATAGATCTTATAGATACAGTAGAACCTCTCAATATAGCTCTTGAAACAGCTCTGCGTTCTCTAGTCCCTGAAGAAAAAGTGGATTACCTTTTTAAGTCAATTTATGAAACA